>NZ_JAHBAY010000018.1 GCF_018499875.1 Kineosporia corallincola
CGATACAGGCGCACGGCCCGATCGCGCAGTTCGTCCGGGTACTTCTTCGGTGCTGCCATCGTGGGTCCCCCTCCCGCGGTCATCAGACCACGATCGAACGGCCCCAGGAAAGCGGGGGGACCTCACCCCCACCTTCCATGGATATAAACCATGCCACCTAGGGGCGAGATGGCAAGGTTTATATCCAGGCATCACCACCTGGATCGCCGGCCCACCACGATCGACCTCTTCCGGAGGGCATCCTCAGTGAGCTCAGGCATCAGTCTCAGCCGCGCACCGTTACCCCGGCGCCGTGGGCCCGGACCGAGCTCGCCAGGAATCCTTTTCAATCTCAAGTCCGACAAGACGCCGCAAGTAACCGGGTCCTGTGCCTTCGGATGGATCAAACCATGTGAAGGGGTGACGGCTGGCCAGGATGACACCCAAGAGTGGGTAGTTGTTGTACAGCGGCACTTCCCACTCGTCCCATCGGCACTGGTCGTCGAAGGAATCAGCCACGAGGTCCCAGTCGTCGTCCGACAAGCCCTCGCCATCATCCAGGCGCCCGATGGCAACTCGGGGTGCGATGTCGTCGAACATCTCTGGCATGTCAGCCAGCTCCGCCTGCGCGGCCGGTAACGCGGCGGCCATCAGTAGTTCGTCAAAGTAGCAGCCCGGGCGATCGAAAGGCAGTGTGCCGGATTCAATTTCGTCCGACACTGCTCTACATCGCTCTCGAGCCTTCTCCGCCCACGCCCTGTTCTCGTTGACATAGATCATCACGCGAACATCGAATGATGCAAAAGGTTCAACTTCATGCAGTGGCTCAACCGACGGATGCTTGAGCCATTCGCCAATATACAAGTCGGCCCACACGTCAAGGATGACCGCGATGGCACTGGCCTGCCTTGGAGTAAGCACAGGAGACTCCGCCCAGGCCTTCTCAAAGTTGGCAGCCCGTTCCGCCAAAGCCGTCCGGTGCGCCCTTTGTCCGTCCAGCACACCCTCACACTTCTTCCGGGTGGCGGAACCTACCGAAGATGCGTCTTCTTCCCACCGACGCCAGGTAGCCAGACTCACACCGGCTCGAGCCGCCGCTTGCGTCTGGGTAAGTCCGAGACCTTCTCGATCCGCTCTTCTCGCGCCCATGCCACCAAAGTATTGACTACTCAGTGAGTAGTCAAGACGGACGCGAATCGCTCGGCACGTGCGAACCAACCCAAGATCGTCGTCTGACCGCGGGCACCTGGGCCCCGATGGTTGCTCTCTGATGGCTTCGGCCATTCGCGAGAGCGCGAAACCATGGGCGGGATGACGGTGGCCCGAGCCAGTACCAGCCCTCGATGGCCCCAAACAAGACGAACTCCCAGATCTCTCGACCTGGGAGTTCGTGATATTGCGGTGGAGCTGAGGGGATTCGAACCCCTGACCCCCTCCATGCCATGGAGGTGCGCTACCAGCTGCGCTACAGCCCCGCCCCTGGATCCGGCCCGCCGAGGCGGTCCCTTGCTCAGGAAGCTCCATGAGCATATCCCACTCCGGGGACTGCTCCGGACCACCCCTCCCGGCGAGCCGGATCCGGTGCCGCGATCAGCTCGCGTAGGTCTCGAACTCGGTGATCTTCGTGGTGCCCGTGGCCGTGACGACCTCGAAGGTGAGTCGCTTGGTCGAGACCGGGGTGAAGGTCTTCTTGCCGGAGTTCGTGCCGGTGGAGATCGTCTTGCCGTTGGTCTCGTCGATCAGCTTCCAGGAAGTGATCTTGCTGCCCGAGGCTTCCTTGATCACGATGGAGCCGACGGTCGTGGCGCCCGACCACTTGACCGAGATGTCACCGGTGTTGCCGGTCGGCGTCCAGTAGGTGCTCTCGTCGCCGTCGATGACGTTGCCGTAGCTGGTGCCCGAGACCTTGCTGCTGCCGTCGGCGCCGGCGCCGAGCGAGAGGTTGGTGCCCGAGCCGGACGAGCTGCTCGTCGTGGTCACCGGCGTGGAGGTGGTCGGGGCGGCGGAGGTGGTCGGCGTGGTGGTGCTGCCGCTGCCGTCCGACACGGCCAGGCCGGTGCCGGCACCCGCGGTCGCCTTCACGATCGACGGGATCTTGGACGCGTCGTCGAGGGTGGTGCTGTAGGGCACCGTGACCGTGCCGGTCGACGTCATGCTGGAGCCGGCCGGGAAGTTCTCGCTGTCGGCCGAGGTCCAGGTGACGTTGTCGAGCACGTTGCCCGACGTCTGGTAGGTGCCCTTCAGGTTGGTGTAGAAGGTGCCCAGGACGTTCTTCGAGTCCTTGAAGTAGTTGTTCTGCACCAGGGCCTTGCCGCCGTTGCGCGGGTTGATGCCCGACTTGGTCAGGCCCTCGTAGTAGTTGTTGTAGATGTGCGCCGTGGCCGCACGCAGCAGCGGGGTGCGCGAATCGATGTTCTGGTAGTAGTTGTGGTGGTAGGTCACCGGGCCGTTGCCGGTGTCCGAGTCGCTCGACCCGACCAGGCCACCACGGCCCGAGTTACGCAGGATGCTGTACGACAGGGTGACGTACTGGGTGCCCGACTTCATGTCGAAAAGCGCGTCGTAGCCGTCGTCCTCGCCACCCGAGGCCTCGAGGGTCAGGTGGTCGGCCCAGACGTTGTGCACGTCGGACTCCATGCCGACCGCGTCACCACCGTTGGAGGTGGGCGAACCGGACTTCTTCACGTTCTTGACCGTGAGGTTCTGGAGGATGACGTTGCTGGAATCCCGGATGTGGATGCCGATCTGGTCGAACACGGCGCTGCTGCCGACGCCGACCAGGGTGACGTTGCTGATGCCCTTGAGCTCGATCACGCCGGCCGCGGTGTTGCAGCTGCCGGAGACCTTCGCCGTGTTGCCGACCGTGATGGTGCCCTTCACCTGGATGGTGATGGGCGTGTCCTCGCTGGCCCAGCCGCACAGCGCCTCGTGGATCTGGGTGCCGGTGGTGGCGGTCACGGTGGTGCCACCGGCGCCACCGGTGGTGCCACCGTTCTGCGCCGCGAAGCCGGTCGCGCCGGCACTGGCCGCCGTGGTGGAGGCGGGCTCGCTGGCGTTGGCCCCCTGGAGGTTGACCACCGCCGCCGTCGCCACACCGGCGACCGCGATCACACCTGCGCCACCGATGCCCAGTACGCGCTTGCCCCGTCGCTTCATCGTTTTCGTCCAGCCTCTCATCGACATCCGGCGCCCCTGCGGGCCTCGTTCATGCCATCAGTCGGAGGAGGTGCATCGAAAGTTGCCCGAGAAGGCGAAGTTTCCGAAACGAAGTTGCATGATCACGAAAAGTAGATACGAGGTAGAGCATTCCCGGAGGGCTTGAGTAAAGGGGACGTCAACACAAGCATGTGTCTTTCATGGCCGCCGTCGTCAGTGCCCTCCTTCTGGCCGGAATCGTTGTGGCCATGGCCGATTCGGCACGGGCCGTCACCTGGGACCGCGGTGCCGAGGTGCACGCCGGCTGAGGCGGCGGCCGGCTCTGTGCCGGCCCGAGGAGCTGGAAGGTGCGCACCCGCGACGAGGCCACGGACGGCTACTACGTGCAGTCGAGGTACTCCTCGAAGGACGTGTCCGCCGGCGCAGCACCTCGCCGAGCCCGGCCTCCGGCTCCACCGCGGCGACGGCCGCTACCTCGCCCTGCCGCGCTGATCGCGCGGCGCACCGTGGATCAGGAGACGCCGGGTCCCGGCCCGGCCCCTTCCCGCCGCGCCGATCGGTTCACGGCGTCCAACGGTGGACGACGAGGAGCCCGGCCCCACCGCCCTCCGTCCGGACGACCGGGACTTGCTAGTTTGTCCCGTTCCGGCGCCATGGACGGGCGCGGGCAGGTGGCGAAGGGACGCGCGGGCGGATGGGTGACGATCCACGTCCGGGCCCGGGGCCGCTCACCGCCCCGGAGACCCGCCACTCGCCCTGGGCCACCGTGCACACCCGCAGGACCGTGCTGGCTGTCGTGCACAACGTCACCGCGGCCACCCGCCTGCTCGATGTACTCGGCGTGGTCGGCGGCGACGAGCGGGTGCAGCTGGTGTTCACCGTGATCGGCTCGTCGGCCTTCACCGACGGCACCGACGACTTCCTGCTGGACTGCGGCATCGTGCCGACGCCCTGGGACGAGGCCGTGAAAGCCCCGGTGGACCTGGTGATCTCGGCCAGTTACGGCGGTGACCTGCAACTGCTGAAGGCGCCGGTCGTGGTGGTTCCGCACGGCATGGGCTACAACAAGTATCTGCGCCGGGCCGGGAGCGACCAGCCCGGGCAGGTTTTCGGCCTGTCGCCCGAATGGCTGCTGCACGACGGGCAACTGATTCCCGAGCTGGTCGTGCTGTCGCACCCGGAACAGCTCGACCGGTTGCGCCTGGCCAGCCCGGCGGCGGCCGAGAAGGCCCTGCTGGCCGGTGATCCCTGCCTGGACCGGATGCTCGCGGCGGCCCCGCTGCGGCCGGTGTACCGGCGCGCGCTCGGGGTGGGCGACGGGCAGAAGCTGGTGATGGTGTCGTCCACCTGGGGCGACGCCTCCCTGTTCGGGCAGGACCCGGCACTGATCCGGCGGCTGGCCGCCCGGCTGCCGCTGGACGAGTACCGGATCGTGGTGGCCCTGCACCCGAATGTCTGGGCCTGGCACAGTTCCTGGCAGATCAGCAGGTGGACCGAGGACTGCCGGCGCTCCGGCGTGCGGGTGCTGCCGGCCCGGGAGGGCTGGCAGGCCGCGCTGGTCGCGGCCGACGTGGTGATCGGCGACCACGGCTCGGTCACCTTCTACGGGGCCGCGGTCGGACGCCCGGTGCTGCTGGCGTCGGCCCCGCACGATCGGGTGGACCCGCGCTCACCGATCGCGATGCTGCTGCGGACCGCGGACCGGCTGCATCCCACCGACGACCTGCCCGGCCAGATCGAGCGGGTCACGGCCGGGCACGATCCGGCGCGGTGGCGGGCGATCACCGACCTGGCGTCGTCCACCCCCGGTCGCTCGGGAGAACTGTTGCGCGAGGCGGTCTATCGGCTGCTCGGCCTGGACGAGCCGCCCTGGCCGGCCGACTCCCGGGCCGCGGCGGTACCGCCCGCGCAGGAACGCACCGTCACGGCCCGGCTGGTGCGGGCCGAACCGGACGACGACGGCACGCGCATCGTGCGGCTGCCCGCCGAGGTCTCGATGGCGTCCGGGCCGGTGACGGACGGGCACGTGGTGGTGGACGCGCGCGAACCGCTGCGGCGCTGGCTGGATCTGGCCGACGTGGTGGTGGTGGACGACGACGCGGACCTGGCCGCGGTACTGGACGGCCTGCCCGGGTGCCTGCTCGGCACCGCGCCGCTGGGCCCGGACCGGCGGGACTGGGTGGTGCGCACCCGCGACGGTCGTGGACTGCGGTTCAGCGGGTTCAGCGCGGCGCCGGGGCAGGACGGACGGGTGTGGGCCTCGGTGGTGTACGCCTGGCTGGCGGGCGGACGGGACCTGGGCGATCTGCCCGGGCGGTCACGGGTTCGGCTCGGCGGACGGGTCGTCGAGGCCGTCGTGTCGCCCTGCTGACGCGAGTCTGGCCGTGAGCCGCTCGACCTCCGGCAGCAGGTCGCCGGCCCGGGCCACGGCCAGGGCGTCCTGATAGGCGGTGACGGCGGCCCGCGGGTCGTTCCGGGCCAGGCCCAGATCGCCCAGTGCCTCCAGGGCCAGCACGCAGTCGAACGGGCGCCGCAGGGCGAGCAGGGCGGTCAGGGCGGTCAGCGCCCGGTTCAGCGTGCCGGCCGCCTCGTCGTAGGAGCCCAGGCCGGTGAGGGCCCGGCCGAGGTGGATCCGGGTCTTGGCGGCGTTGTGGCCGTCCGGCGGGTCGAGGGCCTCGAAGGCGGACAGCGCCTCGCCCAGCAGGGGCACAGCGGCCTGCGGGGTCTCGGCCCGGGCCAGGTGCAGGCGGGCCAGGGCCACGCGGCGTTCCTGGCCGAGGTCGAGGGCCCGGGACAGGTTCTCGCGCAGCACCTCCCGGGCGTCGGTGGTCTTGCCCAGGGCCAGCCGGGCCAGGCCCAGCGCCTCCAGCACGGTGGCCTCCAGCTCCGGCCGGCCACTGGCCCGGGCCGGGGTGAGCGCCTGCTCGAACAGCGGCTCGGCCTGCTCCGGCTGCCCCAGGTGCAGGTGCGGGAAGCCGAGCTGGGTGCGGATCAGCGCGACCAGGGCCGGGTCGCCCAGCCGGTCGGCGGCCTCCAGGGCGAGCTGGTTGACGGCGATCTGGTCGGCCAGGTGCTTGCCCTGCTCGTGCAGCGGCCACAGCATCACGGCGAGCAGGCAGACGTCTTCGGAATCGCCCTGCCGGTGCAGCGACTCGACGCAGGCCCGCAGGGTGGAGCGCTCGGCCTCCAGCCAGGCCCGGGCCTGCTCGGAGGTGAGCGAGGTGAGTGCGGTGGACGGCGTGCGGGCGGGGAACAGCAGCACGTCCCAGCCGCGCAGCGGCATCATGGCGTGCCCGGCCCGCACCGCATTGTCGGTGTAATAGGCCAGCATCCGGCGCAGCACGACCTGGTCACCCGGGCCGTCAGCATCGCCAGGACCGTCGGGCAGATGCCAGCCGATCAGCTGGTGCAGCCGGTACCGCTGGGTGCCGTCGCGCTCGGTCTCCTCGGCCAGGTGCAGGTCACGGATCTCGTCGAGGGCGTCACGCACCTGGTCGGCGGGCAGCCCCAGCCCGGCGGCGAGCGCGGGCACGGTGGCCCCGGCCGGGCCCGGGTGCAGGTGCAGCGCCCGGCAGCAGGCCCGCGCGGTGGGGCCCAGCCGCCGGAAGGCGTCGGCGAAAACGCTCACGTCGTGCTCCGTTCCGGGATCGGCGGCGCCGAGCACCCGTCGGCGTCGTTCGGTGTCGTGCAGGTCGTCGAGCAGTCGCGACAACGGCCGGGACGGGCGGGCGTTGGTGGTGGCGGCCAGCACCCACATGGCCATCGGCAGGCCGTCGCACAGGTCGATCAGGTCGCGGACGGCGGCGGGCTCGGCCGCGACCCGCTCGGCGCCGATCAGCCCGGCGAGCAGTTCGCCGGCGAAGGCCGGGTCGAGCAGCGGCACCTCGAGCAGCGCGGCGCGCTCGCCGAACAGGCCGTTGATCCGGCCCGGCGAGGTGAACAGCACGGTGGACCCGCCGGGTGCGGGCAGGAACGGCCGGATCTGCGCGGCGCTCCAGACGTTCTCCAGCACGATCGCGATCCGGCGGCCGGCCGACCAGCTGCGGAAGCGGGCGGCCAGGCCGTCGGCGGTGCCCGGCAGACCCTCGGCGGTGTAGCCGACCTCGAGCAGGAACTCGCGCAGTTTGCCGGCCACCAGCCCCGGGTCGGCCGGGCCGGCGCCGAGGTCGGCGTGGAACGCGCCGTCCGGGTGATCGGCGGCGTGGGCGTGCAGCCAGTGCCGTGCGACGGTGCGTTTGCCCACGCCGGGCGGGCCGTGGAAGCCGACGACGGCGACCTGGCCGGCGTCGCGGGCGGTGGTGACGGCCAGGTCGACGGCGGCGAGCGTGGGACCCCGGTCGGTGAAGACCGGGGTGGGGCCAGGCACCTGGCGGGGCACCGTGCGGGGTTGCGCCGCGGTGTTCAGGTAGAGGTTCTGGATCTGGTGGGCCTGCACCAGGTTGTGCACCGTGCTGGAGCTGACCAGGTTGCCGGTGGTGCCTCGCGTGCTCAGGCCGACCTCGTCCACCCGACCTCCATCCTCGACATCCTCGACGGTTGAGCCCACAAGGGGCTCAACCGTCAAGAATGCCACCTAAGGCGCAGGGCGGTCACGGCTCCGGCGGGGCCGGCAGGGCCCGCAGCGCCCGCACGGCGGCGGGCAGGGCCTGCTCCAGCGGCGGCACCCGTGGGTACCAGAGGCGTTCCCACTCCAGGGAGATCGGCCCCCGGTAACCACCGGCGTCCAGCAGCCGCACGGCCTCGGCCACCGGCACCACGCCGTCGCCCTGGAGCACCGGCGTGGTGTCCCGGCGGGAGGCGACGTCCTTGATCTGGACGTAACCGTGCCCGGCCCGCAGCAGATCGCCGAGCGCCGCCCAGGTGCCGGCCGGGGTCTCGCCGACCCGCCAGGGGTGCAGCAGGTCCCAGATCACGGCGACCCCCGGCCCGGCACCGGGCACCTCCAGCGCCCGGTCGGTCAGCCGGCGCAGGTCGGCGCCCCGGGGGTGCGAGTCGTGGGTCTCCAGGGCCACCCGCACCCCGAGGTCCGCCGCCACCCGCGCGGCCCGGCCGAGGAACCGGGCCGCGTCGCGTTCGGCCGCGACCCGGTCGCCGGAGGGCGGCGGCACCTGGTCGGGCGGGGCCGGGTGGGCGGGCAGGCCGGGGAACACCCGCACGAAGGGCGCCCCCAGCGCCGCCGCCAGTTCGAGGTGCCGGTCCAGCACGGCCGGTTCCGGGGGCTCGCCCACCCGCACCCCGGTGGTCAGCGCGAGCAGCCGCACCCGGTGCCGGTCCAGCAGGTCGTGCAGCCGGGCCGGCTCGGGCGGCGGGGCGTCGGGGTCCAGCCGGAGTTCCAGGTGGGTGGCCCCGTTCCGGGCCATCAGCGCCAGCACCCGATCGAGCGGATCGTGCGGGGCACCCAGGGTGGACGCTCCGACCGACCGGTTCACCGGGCGTCCATCAGTACACGCCGCCCCGGTCGCGGAACTCCCGCCAGACGTTCTCGAAGAAGTCGTCCAGGTCGGGCATCGGGCGGCGGGGACGCCAGGTGCACTCCACCTCGGCACCGTCCAGCAGAGCCACCTCCTGCACCTCGTCGTCGAGCGCCCCGGCGTCGAGACGGAACCGGAAGTCCTCGGGCAGGTCGCCGCCCTCCGGCAGGCTACCGGCCGGGTCGGTGTAGAGCACCGACCCGCGCGAACGGCCGCCGTGGTCCAGGTAGTCCGACATCGCGCCGAGGTAGACGTGCGCGGTGACGATGATGTCGCGCAGCAGGAACACCCGGTCGACGGAGCGCCGTGAGCCGCCGTCGGCCACCACCGACCCGTCGTAGGCGAGCAGCAGTTCGCCGACGGTCTTGCGGGCGTCCCGGATCGACTCGGCGGAGCGCACCGGCCCGGCCTTCTCGCTCATCAGCCGCTGCACCTGGCGGAGCAGGTCCGAGGTGTTGTCGTCGTCCCCACCCTCGGCGTGCCGGGCGGTGGCGCCGCTCAGCAACTCCACCGCCGCGGCCAGCACGGGCTCCGCCGCGGCGGCGAAAACCGGCTCGTCGAAGGGGTCCTCGACCCGCTGGGCGGCGATGTACTGGGCCGCCCGGGTGGCGCCCACCTGCCCGCTGTTCAGGGCCGAGCCGCCGGGCCGGTACACGCCGTGCGCACCACCGGCCTCGCCGACCGGGAAGAAGCCGGTCAGGTTGGACCGCCACCAGGCGTCCACCAGCAGCCCGCCGTTGTTGTGCTGCACGCAGACGTCCACCTCGAGACGCTCGGTCTCCAGGTCGACGCGCTGGTTGCGGTTCAGGAAGAACTGGTACGCGGGCTCGTTCAGCTGCCGCAGCCGCTGCACCGGCGTGCCGAACAGCGCCCCGGCCCGCTCCAGGTACTCCCGGGCCTCCGGCGAGATCGCCGAGGCGTCGAGCTCCGGGCGCACCGGGTTGGCGGTGAAGTCCAGCCACACCCGCCGGCCCCGCAGCACGGTCTCGCGATAGACCAGCAGGTCGACCAGCGACGAACCGTCCCGGGCCTTGCGGATGTCGAACGGCCACTGGTAGCCCTTGAGGAAGACCAGGCTGAGCAGGCGTCCGTAGTCGTCGATCGCCTCGGTGAGGAATTCCCTGGCGTCGTCCCCGTTTTCGTCGGTCGAGACGAAACGCGGCATCACCTGCATGTAACTGCCGGACACGTTCCAGCGCGGCCGCACCGAGGCCAGGCCGAACTGCCACTCGGTGAGGTTCTTGCCGCGCACCCCGGCCCGGTAGGGGGCGCCGGACGCGCCCCACTGGCCGTTCGGGAACACCCGGGTGGCGTACATGCCCGCCGGGCCGCCGGTGGCGTAGACCACGTTGGTGCAGCGCAGCAGGGCGAACGGGCTGCGGTCGCCGTCGAGCGGCAGGTCCCGGCGCAGCACCAGCAGGCCCGCCACCGCGCCGTCGTG
The DNA here is from genome assembly GCF_018499875.1 of Kineosporia corallincola. Classification (GTDB taxonomy): domain Bacteria; phylum Actinomycetota; class Actinomycetes; order Actinomycetales; family Kineosporiaceae; genus Kineosporia; species Kineosporia corallincola. The sequence goes on from NZ_JAHBAY010000018.1 coordinate 10,048, forward strand.
CACCACCAGATCGACCACCCGGCAGTGGTCGAACACCCGGGTTCCGTTGCGGGCCACCCGCTTCTCCAGCTGCTCCACCATCGAGCGGCTGGTGTAGGGCCCGACCGAGGTGGCGCGGCGGCGCGGGTCGTGGTCGGTGCGGTAGCCGACGAACTCGCCGAACCGGTTCTGCGGGAACGGGACACCGAGGTCGCACAGCCGGATGAAGGCGCGGGCCGACAGCGCCGCCTCGACCAGCGCCGTGTCGCCGTCCATCGCCCCGCCGGAGAACAGCGTCTGCGCCATCTCACCGACCGAGTCGGCGTCGCCGCCGGAGAGCGTGAGCTTGTAGTAGGTCTGCTTGTCCGACCCGGCGTTGCGGGAGGAACCGGCGCCGCGGTTGTCGGTGACCATCACCACGTCGGTCTGGCCCAGGTCCCAGAGCCTCTCGGCCGCGCAGTACCCGGCCGAGCCGGTGCCGACGACGACGGTGTTCGCGGTGATCACGGGGACGGTGCGTCCCGCCAGTTCGACGGTGGGCAGGTCGTCGGCCCAGCCGTCAGGAGGTGCGGTGGTCAATGAGATCTCCTGTGCTCACTCGGGTTCGGAGGCGGCTCAGAGCCGGGGGATGTGCATGCCGCCGTCGACGTGGAAGACCTCACCGGTCGAGTACGGCGTGTTGCCGGAGGCGAGGATCGCGACCGCGCCGGCCACGTCCTCCGGCCGCCCCCAGCGCGGCATCGGGGCCAGGCCGTTCTCGAAGAGCCGGTCGTAGCGCTCCTGCACCCCGGCCGTCATGTCGGTGGCGATCACCCCCGGGCGCACCTCGTAGACCAGGATGCCCTCGGGGGCCAGGCGGGCGGCCCACAGCTGGGTGGCCATGCCGACGCCGGCCTTGGACACGCAGTAGTCGCCGCGGTTGACCGACACGGTGGTGGCCGAGATCGACGAGACGTTGACGACGGTGGCCCGGGGCAGCGTGTCCGCGCCCAGCTCGATCACCCGGCGGGCGAAGCACTGGGTGAGGAAGTAGGGGCCCCGCAGGTTGATCCCCAGCACCCGGTCGAAGCTCTCGGCCGTCGCCTCCAGCAGGTCCGCCCGCACCGTCGGCGCCACCCCGGCGTTGTTGACCAGGAGGTCCAGCCGGCCCCAGGCGTCCGTCGCGTCGTCCACCAGTCTCTGGTGGTCGGCCTGCTCGGCGACGGACCCCTGGACGTACCGCACCCGGCCGGAGTCGCCGGTCAGCTCGGTGAGCTCGTCCAGCAGGTCCTTCGGGGCCTCACGGGTGGCCAGCACCGACACCGCGTAGCCGTCGGCCAGCAGACGCCGGGTGATGCCCAGCCCGATCCCCCGCGATCCACCGGTGACCAGGGCGACCGGGCGGCTCGACGGGCGGCTCAACGGGCAGCCTCGTCGGTCACGATGCAGCTCATGGTTCCTCCATGTCAGGTAAGCGCTTTCCAGTATGCTGCTGGCACTGAAAGCCCTTTCCCAGAGATGTGGCAAAAGTTGCGACGAACGGTCGCGGGCCGGCGGTCCGGCGAGCCGTCGAACCGCCCGCTTCCGCGAAAAAGCTCTCTCACCGCGACTTTCACACGAAGTGCCGATTACCGCAGCGGCGAACACGAAATTGGCCAACCTCAGCAGAGGTTGGCCAATCAGATGTGGAGCTGAGGGGATTCGAACCCCTGACCCCCTCCATGCCATGGAGGTGCGCTACCAGCTGCGCTACAGCCCCGCCACGCGAAAGGTTCCGCTTGCGCGGCCCCTCGTTCGGCGTCACCAAACTTTATCCCAACACCCGGGGGGAACTACAAATCGAGACTCTCGGACGCCGGAACCGGGGACGACGAGGAACCGCTGACGACCACCCCGCCGACCGGCGTGCGCAGCCCCAGGACGTCGTCCAGGGTGACCACCGCGTCCATGCTCACCACCCCGGCGGGCGGCGCACCGGCGACCCGTACGGCGGCCAGCGCGGTCAGCAGACCGGTGGTCTCGGACTGACCGGTGCCCCAGGTCGACAGCGACCGCCCGGTGCCGCGACTGACGGCGATCACGTGCCAGTCGCTCGACCCCAGGTGCGGCGAGTTCGCGATCAGCCCGCGCAGCCGGGGCGCCCGGGCCACGACCGCGAGCGCCGAGGTGGCCGCCCGCGAGCTCAGGGTGAGATAGCTGCGCACCCGCAGCCCGGTCAGCGTGCGGTCGGGGAAGTCGGCCCGCAGGTAGCGGCGCCGCCGCCCGTCCGGGCCCACCCCGGTCCGGCCCGAGCGCAGGTTGGGCACCGTGCCGCCCTCGGCCGGGTCATGGATGTCGGTGCCGATCAGCCCGGCGGTCCAGGCCACCGCCGCCGCCCCGTGCGCCTCGCCCGAGCCGAGCATGACCAGCACGTCGATCTCGTCGTCGGGCTCCGGCTCCAGGGCCGACACCAGCACCGTGCTCAGCCCGGGCACCAGCCCGGCCCCGAGCAGCACGCTCGGGCCGGCCAGCCGCTCCAGGTACGAGGCCGTGGCCGAGATCTCCACCAGGGGCGTGGAACCGGTACGCCCGCCGATCCGCGGGTCCTCCACCCCGGAGGCGTTCACCACCACGTCCACCTCGGCCGCGACCCGCTCCAGCTCGTCCAGGCCCTCCTCACCGGGCAGCGCGATCCGGACTCCCCCGGGGACGGCGGTGCGCCCGGCGGGCACCACGTCGTTCCCGGTCCGCAGCAGTTCGGCCGTCACCACCCGGCCGACCGCGCCACGTGCCCCCAGCACCAGGGCTTTCATGCCTACCTCCAACCAATCGGTTGGTTTTCACCCTAGGCATCTCTGCGCAGCATCTGCAACCACTCGGTTGGAGTTGTACGGTGGGACACATGGCATGGGACACCGAGGCGACCCGGCGCAAGCTGCTGGAGGCGGGCGTGCGGCAGTTCGCGGCGCACGGCCTCGCGGGCGCCCGGATGGACGCGATCGGCCGGGACGCCGGCGTCAACAAGGAGCGCGTGTACAAGTACTTCGGCGACAAGCAACAGTTCTTCGCCGCGGTGCTGGCCCACGAGCTGACCGCGCTGCTCGACGGCATCGACGTCGCCCCGCGGGGCCCGGAGGCGGTGGGTGCCTTCACCGCCGAGCTGTTCGACCGCTGCCGCGACCGCCCGGAGCTGCCCCGGCTGCTGGCCTGGGAGAGCCTGGAACTGGACCGGGCGGTGGCGCTGGAGCGGCGCCGGCCGATCTGCGCCGACCAGGCCAGCTGCTTCCAGACGGCGGTACCGGGCCTGGACCGGGCCACCGCCGAGCACCTGCTGCTGACCGCGGTCACGCTGGTCACCGCCTGCTGGTCACTGGGCCGGATCGGCGAGTCGGTGCTCGGCGCCGAACCCGATCTGGAACTGCGGCGGGCGGCGATCATCGGCCAGATGACGGCCCTGACCCGAAAAGGGGCGGACCGCGCCTGATCACGGCCAATTTCTCGTGGCCGTGATCTTGCGCCGTCCGCCCCTGACCGACCTGCCGGTCAGCTGATCACCGGTCCACGCGGGCGCTCCCGCCGCCGGCCAGCTTGATCACCTCGGCCCGGGTGGCCATCGAGGTGTCGCCGGGCGTGGTCATCGCCAGGGCGCCGTGCGCGGCGCCGTACTCCACCGCCACGCTCAGCGGCTGACCCTCGAGCAGGCCGAAAGCCAGCCCGGAGGCGAAGGAGTCGCCACCACCGACGCGGTCGAGGATCTCCAGGCCGGGCCGCTGCGTGGAGCGCACCAGGCCCTCCTCCCGCGACCAGGCGATGGCGCCCCAGTCGTTCACCGTGGCGGAGCGGACCGTGCGCAGGGTGGTCGCGATCACCCTGAAGTTCGGGTACGCGCCGGCCACCCGGTCGATCATCTTGCCGAACGCCTCCACCTCGATCGAGGAGATGTTCTCGTCCACCCCCTCGACCTCGAAACCGAGCGAGGCGGTGAAATCCTCCTCGTTGCCGATCATCACGTCGACGTGCGGCGCGATCTCCCGGTTCACCTCGCGGGCCCGCTCCTGGCCGCCGATCGCCTTCCAGAGGCTGGGGCGGTAGTTCAGGTCGTAGGACACCACGGTGCCGTGCGCACGGGCCGCCTTCACCGCGGCCAGGACCGTCTCGGCGGTGGTGTCGGACAGCGCCGCGTAGATGCCACCGGTGTGCAGCCAGCGCACGCCGAGCTCACCGAACAGGTGGTCCCAGTCCACGTCGTCGGCCCGTAACTGGCTGGCGGCGGTCAGGCCCCGGTCGGACACCCCGACCGCACCGCGCACACCGAAGCCGCGCTCGGTGAAGTTCAGGCCGTTGCGCACCGTGCGGCCGATGCCGTCATAGGGAACCCACTTGATCAGCGAGGTGTCAACCCCACCCTGGAGCACGAAATCCTCGATCAGCCGGCCGATCTCGTTGTCGGCCAGGGCCGTCACCACACCGGTGCGCAGACCGAAGGCGCGCCGCAGACCGCGGGCCACGTTGTACTCGCCCCCGCCCTCGAAGGCGCGGAACGAGCGGGCCGTGCGGATGCGCCCCTCCCCCGGGTCGAGGCGCAGCATGATCTCCCCCAGCGAGACCGCGTCGTAGCGGGTCTCGGCGGCGGATCGGGTCGGCAGGGCGGACATCGGTGGTCCTCTCGGTCAGTTTCGTTGTTCGGTTCGGTTTTTCAGACGGTGGACGTCGGATCAGGGACGCAGGGAGGTCGCCAGCGCGACGGCCTCGGCGACGAGCTCACGCACGCCCTCACCGTTGCCCTCGTTGATCAGCGCGCGCGGAACCATCCACGAGCCGCCCACCGCGGCGACCGACTCCAGGGCCAGGTACTCGCCCAGGTTGCCGGTGCCGACACCGCCGGTCGGCACGAACCGCACCCCGGTGAACGGCGCCGCCAGGGCCGAGATCGCCCTGGCCCCACCGGAGGTGCCGGCCGGGAAGAACTTCACCGTGGTCAGCCCGAGCTCCAGGGCCGCCTGCACCTCGGTCGCGGTGACCGCGCCGGGCAGGGCCAGCACGCCGTGCTCCTGGGCGCGCTCGACGACGGCACGGTTGGTGCCCGGCGACACGACGTAGGCGGCACCGGCCGCCACCGCCTCGTCCACCTGCGCGGGCGTCAGCACCGTGCCGGCGCCGACCAGCACGTCGCCGCGGGCGGCGATGGCGCGGATCGCGTCGGCCGCGGCCGCCGTACGGAACGTCACCTCCGCCACCGGCAGGCCACCGGCGACGAGCGCCGTGGCGAGCGTGTCGGCCTGCTTCGCATCGTCGATCACCACGACGGGGACCAGCCGGTTGCCGGCCAGCTGCTTCAGTACGGCCTCGGTCACGATCAGCTCCGTTTCGTACAGCGCAACGCGCGTTTCGCGGTGCGATACGATTCTGGCACGTCCGGGACGCCCGGTTCAACACGAGTCGGCTACTGCTGTCGCCGAACGGACGGGGTCCGCACCCAGCCCCCGAGAAGGCGCCCTACGCTGGCGCGATGACGAATCTGACGGAGCTGACCGGATGACCAGCACCACCGATCCCGCCGCCGGGCAGCCGCCCGCCTCCCCGGTGGAGAGCGTCGACCGGGCCCTGCGCCTGTTGCAGGTGCTGGCCGGTGCCGGACCGCAGGGCGCGAGCCTGGCGGAGATCTCCGGCGAGGTCGGCCTGCACAAGACCACGGCCTTCCGCACGCTCGGCGCCCTGCGGCACCGCGACTTCGTGGCCCAGGACCCGGCCACCGGCCGCTACCAGCTCGGGCCCGCCGCCGTCACTCTCGGCGATCGCTATCTGCGCGAGGAGAACCTGCCCGGCCTGATGCACGGCGCCCTGGTGGCGCTGTGCGCGGAGACCGACGAGCTGGTGCACCTGGGCGTGCTGTCCGGGGTGCAGATGATCTACCTGGACAAGGTGGAACCGCAGCGCCCGGTGCGGGTCTGGTCGGCCATCGGTCGCCGCAACTGGGCCGTCACCACCGCCCTGGGCCGGGCCATGCTGGCCTTCCGCGGCCTGAGCCGGCCGGTGGTGGACGGTTACGTGCGCGCGGCCGTGGAAGACGGTGCGCGGCAGGACATCGACGCCGCCCATGTGTGGGAGGAGCTGGAACGCGCGCGGTCTCGCGGCTACGCCATCGAGTACCAGGAGAACGAGCAGGGCATCGCCTGCCTCGCCGTCCCCCTGCTCCGCGGCAGCGCGCCACCGGCGGGCCCGTCCCAGGTGGTCGGCGCGGTGAGCATCACCGCACCGGCCGACCGGATGGGCCCCGACCGGATGGCCTCCGTGCACGAGCAGATCCGTCGCACCCTGCCGCCCCTGCTCCCGGCCGGGCTGGTGCTGCCGCCCGAGCTGTGACCCGGACCGGAACGGGGCGGAAGGGGCGGGACCTCAGCGCAGGCCGGTGACCGGGGCGGAGTCCATGTCGTCGAACGACTGGTTCTCCCCCGCCATCGCCCACACGAACGAGTAGGCGGCGGTGCCGACCCCGGAGTGCAGCGACCAGGACGGCGAGATGACGGCCTGGCGGTCGGCGATCACCAGGTGCCGGGTCTCGCTCGGCTCACCGGCCAGGTGGATCACCCGGGCGTCGGCCGGCACGTTGAAGTACAGGTAGCACTCGGTGCGCCGGTCGTGGGTGTGCGCGGGCATGGTGTTCCACATCGAGCCGGGGTGCAGCTCGGTCACGCCCATCACGATCTGGCAGGACCGGATGCCCTTCTCGTGGATGTACTGGTTCAGCGTGCGCCGGTTGCTGGTGAGCTGGTCACCCAGCTCCCGCACGTTGCCCTCGCCCCGGAGCACCAGCTGCGTCGGGTACACCGTGTGCGCCGGGGCGCTGAACAGGTAGAACTGCGCCGCACCGCCCTCGGCGTCGGCGAAAACGACGTCCCGGGTTCCCTTTCCGACATACAGGCAGGCACCCTCGGGCAGGGTGTAGGTGTCGCCGTCCGCGGTCACCGTGCCGGTGCCGCCCACGTTGACGATGCCGATCTCGCGGTTCTGGAGGAAGTACTCGGCCCGCAGTTCGTCGAAGGTGGGCAGGGCGAGCTGCTTCCCGGCCGGCACGGCGCCGCCCAGCACGATCCGGTCGTGGTGGGTGTACACCACGTTCACCTCGCCCGGCACGAACACCGTCTCCACCAGAAACCGCCTGCGCAGTTCCTCGGTGCCGAAGCCGGGCATCTGGTCCGGGCTGGTGGCGTAGCGCTGTTCCATCGTCGTTCTCCTTGTCGTGAAGGGGGTTCTCAGCGGACGAGCCAGCCGCCGTCGACCGGGATGATCGCGCCGTTCAGGTAGTCCGAGGCGGGCGAGGCCAGGAACACGAACGGGCCCTGGAGGTCGGCCGGGGTGCCCCAGCGGGCGGCCGGGATGCGGGCCAGGATCGACTTCTCCCGCTCCTCGTCCGCGCGGATCTGGGCGGTGTTGTCGGTGGCCATGTAGCCGGGGGCGATCGCGTTCACGTTGACCCCGTACGCGGCCAGCTCGTTGGCGAACGACTTGGTGACGCCGGCCACCGCGTGCTTGCTCGCCGCGTAGCCCGGCACCAGGATGCCGCCCTGGAACGAGAGCATCGAGGCGATGTTGATGATCTTGCCGCCGCCCTGCTCCACGTAGCGCCGGGCCACCGACCGGGACAGGTGGAACACCGCGTCCAGGTTGATCGCCAGCACGTCGTCCCAGTCCTGTGCCGGATGATCGAGAAGTGGTGCGCGGCGGATGATCCCGGCGTTGTTCACCAGGATGTCGACCCGGCCGAGGGTGTCGGCCACGGACTGCACCGAGGCGTCGAGCTCCTCCGGCGTGGCCCGGATCAGGTCCTGCTCCAGGATCTGCGTGCGCCGGCCGAGCGCCTCGATCTTGCCGGCGGTCTCGGTCGACGGCACGTAGTCGAGCAGGGCCACGTCGGCACCGGCCTCGGCCAGCGCCAGTGCCGCGCCCTGCCCCAGGCCCCGCGACGAACCGGTGACCAGCGCGACCTTCCCGTCCAGCCGGAACGAGTCCAGAATCATCGGTTTTCCTCCATCGAGACGAACGTTGTGCGCAGTTCCCCGAGCCCGGTGACGCGAACGGTGACCGTGTCGCCGTGAGCGAGGGGTGTGTGGACGGCCTGGGCCCGCGGGGTGCGCCCCGGGGTCCCGGTCGAGATGATGTCGCCGGGTTCCAGCGTGATCACCTGGGACAGGTAGTGCACCAGGTACGCGACGCCGAAAACCATGGCATCGGTGGTCGAGTCGACCGTGAGGACGCCGTTGCGCTCGGTCTGCACGCGGCGCCCGGCCAGGTCCCCGGCCTCGTCGGCCGTCACGATCCAGGGGCCGAGCGGGCCGAACCCGTCGACGCTCTTGCCCAGCGCCCACTGGTTGGCCCGGTGCTGCCAGCCGCGGTCGGACACGTCGTTGAACAGCGTGTACCCGGCCACGTGAGCCATCGCCGCGGCCTCGGTGACGTCGCGGGCGGTCCGGCCGATCACGACGGCGATCTCGCCCTCGTAGTCCACGTCGGTCGCGGCGCGCGGCATCACCACGTCGTCGCGGGGGCCGCAGATCGTGTTCGGCGTCTTGACGAACACGTTCGGGAACGACGGTGCCTCCTCCTCGGTGTGCCCGGCGTAGTTGTAGCCGAGGCAGAGGATCTTGCCGGGCCGGACCGGCGGCCCCAGCGGAACCTGTTCCAGCAGCGGCAGACTCGCCGGGTCTGCGCCCGCCAGCGCCTGCCGCACGGCGGCGAGCGCGGCGTCGTCGGCCAGCAGCCCGGCCACGGACAGGCCGCCGGTCACCGGGCCGAGGTCGAGCACGCGCTCCTCGCCGTCCACCGTTGTGAGAACCGCACCGGGCCGCTCCGGCCCGGCGATGCGGTGACCGATCAGCCTCATCAGCAGTACGTCCTCAGGTACTCGGCCAGGCAGAGGATCGCCATGGCCTGGCCGTAGGGCATCGAGGTGCACGGGATCTTCCGGTAGAACTCCAGGTCGGAGCCCATCCCGGTGCCGAACGAGACCTGCTGGAGCTCGCCGTCGGCGGAGATGTTCCCGATGATCGCCCGCACCGCCCTCTCGGCCACCGGCGCGTACTCCTGGCTCAGGTAGCCCTTCCGGACCGCCTTGAGGATGCCGTAGGCGAAGCCGGCCGTGGCGGACGCCTCCAGGTACGACGAGGGGTCGTCGAGAAGCGTGTGCCAGAGCCCCGACTCGTCCTGGAGCCCGGCCAGCGCGGCCACCTGCGAGCGCAGCACCTCGACCAGGAACCGCCGGGTCGGGTCGTCGGCCGGCAGGCCGGTCAGGTCGAGGAAGTCGGGGATCACCATGGTCAGCCACGAGTTGCCGCGCGCCCAGCGGGCCTTGGCGAAGTTGTGGTTGCCCTCGAAGCTCCAGCCGTGGAACCACAGGCCGGTCTCCCGGTCCATCAGGTAGGCCACGTGGGTGAGGAACTGGAAGGTGGCCTCCCGCACGTACTCCGGGCGGTCGAGCAGCAGGCCGATCTTGGTCAGCGGCATGACCGTCATCATCAGCGTGTCGTCCCACAGCTGGTGGTGGTTCTCCTCGGCCAGCGTGATGTGCTGCATGCCTCCGTGCGGGGTGCGCGGCATGGCCCGCATCGCCCACTCGGCCCAGGAGTCCAGCCAGGGCAGCAGGGTGCGGTCGCCGGTCTCCTCGTAACGGCAGGCCAGGGTCAGGAAGGGAGCCATCGTGTTGACGTTCTTGACCGTGCCCTCGGCCAGCCGGGCGGCGAACCAGGAGTCGATGATGTCGCGCATCTCGGTCTCACCGGTCTGGTCGTAGTACTGCCACATGCCGTACAGGCCGATGCCGTGGGTCCACTCCCAGCCGTCCCAGCCCTTGGTGTCGATCACCCGGCCGTCGTCCAGACGCAGCAGGAAGGCGCCGGTCTCGTCCTTGATGCTGACCAGGTTGCCGGTCAGGCGGCGGACCAGGGCCCGCAGGTCGTCACGGGAGATGAAGCGCTCCGGTGCGCGCAGCAGCGCGCTGTGCTTCACCGGCCACGCCTTCTGCTCGATCGTCTCAGTCATCACGGCAACCGTTCAGGCCCAAGGGGATTCGATGTCGAACTCACGGGCGACGGAGGAGATCTCCGGCTTGGTCAGGCCCTGTGCGCGGCCGCCGGCCACGATGTCCATGTACTCGTACTTGGCGCCGGTCTCGGCGTACTCGACGCGGTCGACGGCGCGGGTGACGGACAGGTCGGAGCGGGACATCGTGCCGTGCTTCGACCAGAGCACGATCTCGTGCTCGCGCAGGCCGGCCACGTTGGCCGCCATCAGCTCGGCCGAGCCGGGGATCATGAACTCCAGCACGCCGATGCCGGCCGGCAGCGAGACGATCGCCTCGGGCTCCCAGCGCAGGATCTTCGCGTTCATCGCCGCGGTGTCGCGGTAGGCGGGCAGGTGCGACAGGTAGGTCAGGTGCGGGGGCTGGGCGTGCACGACGGCCTGGAAGTCGAGGCCGCGCGCGGCCACCTGGTCCTGGTGCACGGCCAGGTGGGAGTTGAACTCCGAGGTCAGTTTCTCGAACTGGCGGCGGGGCGAGGTGCGCAGCGTGGCCTTCTCGCCGCCCTCGTGCACCTGCACGGCGCCGATCGCGGCCTCCGGGTCGTCCTTGATCTGGCGCAGCCGGCGGCCGGATCCGGTGGACAGCACGGTGTGACCGGCCAGCGCGGGCGCGGGCAGCGGCAGCACGATCTCCTCGGCGATCGGGAACCGCTCGTCCAGGTCCACGTCCCAGCCGAGGTAGACCGAGATGTTGCCGGCGCCGGCCTCGGAGGCGTCGATCTCGCAGATCCGGTGACCCGCGACGCCCATCGAGGTGATGATGTCGTCGAGACTGGGGTGCTCGTTCCGGGACATGGTTCTCTCTCCTTGGTGAACTGGGCAGGAGGAGCTCGTGACCCCTCCTGCCCGACGGAACATCAGACGGTGACGGGCTTCTCGTCGATCGGGGTGGTCGGCGACGGGCCGTCCAGGTCGCTCAGCGACTTGCCCATCGTCTCGCCGGAGAACACCGCGGCCAGGGCGCCGGCCACGCAGATGACCACAGCGGTGACGCCGATGGTGAGGACGATGTGGTCGCCTCCGGGGGGAGCGACGGCGGCGAAGATGCTCGGGAAGAAGGCCGCGATGGCCAGGCCGACGTTCTGCGACAGGGCGAAGCCGGTGACCCGGATGCGGGTGGGGAACTGCTCCTGGAAGAACGCCGCGTAGGTGGCGTTCCACATCTGGAACAGCACGCCGTGCACCAGGATGACGGAGGCGAAGATCAGCACCAGGTTCTGCTGCGACACCGCCCACAGGTAGCCGACCGAGCCGATGCCACCACCGAGACCACCGGCGATCATCAGCTTCTTCCGGCCGATCCGGTCGGACAGCGCGCCGAACAGCGGGATGGTGAACACCGCGGTCACGTTGGCGACCAGGGTGACCCACAGCGTGGTGCTCTTGGAGTACTCGATGCCGTAGCCCTCGGCGGTGGCGTAGGTGATGCCGAAGACCAGGGTGACCATGCCGACCACGTTGGTGAAGGTCATGATCATGCAGCGCAGGGCGATGCCCAGGTGGCTGCGGAACAGCTCGACGACCGGGAACTCCCGCTTCTGGTTCGCGGCCTGCTGCTCCAGGTACGACGGCGGCTCCTGCACCCGCTGCCGGATGATGTAGCCGGCGATGATGACGACCGAGCTGAGCAGGAACGGCACTCGCCAGCCCCAGCTCTCGAAGTGCTCGTCGCTGAGGAAGGTGGCCATCGGCAGCATGATCGCGGTGGCCAGGATCGAGCCGACCTGTGTGCCCTGGAGGCTGAAACTCGCGAAGAATCCGCGCTTTCCGTCGGGCGAGTGCTCCACGATCATGGCCGTGGCACCGCCGAGCTCACCGGCGACCGCGAAGCCCTGCACCACGCGCAGGGTGACCAGCATGATCGGGGCGAGGATGCCGACCTGCCCGTAGGTGGGCAGCAGGCCGACCGCCAGGGTGGCGAAGCCCATCAGCAGCATCGCGAAGGTCAGCACGCTCTTACGGCCGCGCCGGTCGCCCCAGGCGCCCAGGACGACAGCGCCGATCGGGCGGGACACGTAGCCCACCGCGTAGGTCGCGAGCGATGAGATCAGCGCGACGGTGGCATTGTCGGTGGGGAAGAAGATGGTGGGGAAGACCAGCGCGGCGGCCTGTGAATACAACGCGAAGTCGTAGTATTCGAGCGCGCTCCCGATCCAGCCGCTCATGGCGGCGGCCTTCGGGTTGTATTCTGCGGTGCTGCCCTCAGTTTCGGGGTTACTCATTCGTCCATCGCCTCGTCAGCATTGACGAGGGACCCGTTCGGCGGTCCCTCAGGATGGTGGATGTGGTGGGGAGACTGGACAGGAGCGGGCTACCCCTGACCTGAGAATGCTTGATAGGAACCAGTTATCGCCAGATAGGCGATTTCGCTGGCGGGCCCCGTCGATGCGGTGCCCCGATCGGTTCTGCGGGATTTCCGATGGCCATTGCTGCGCTCCGTTGCGGCGGGCTGAACTGCTGCAATGCTAATGGAACGTTTCAATCACAGTCCAGAAACCGGAAGGGCCGCGGAATTGACTCCGTGTGACGAAAGAAAGGCTTCAGGCCTGTCTAATATGGGACTCAGGAAAGAATTTCCGTGGGAACAAGGTCACGCCGCTCAGGGCCGAAAGTATTCTCGGCAGACGTCCAAGGAATCTCGATTTACCGTGGGTTGAATCGTTTCAGACAGTGGACGACGAGGCGCCGCGACGCGTCCGAACGGGTGACGGCGACCTGCCGCGCGGGCATGTGCGCAGGTGGGCGGGCCGAGACCGGCGAGGCGCCCCCTCCCCCACGGTTGCCGGGAGGCCGGGCAGCAGGCCGACCGGGGACCGCACCCCGTTGCGCCCACCGAAACCCCTGTCGGAGGGCCACCTCACGATGGGTGATGCCGTCCAAGTCCTTCACGGATGTTTGATGCCCACAGGTCACGGCCCGCGGATGCCGTCCGCTCCCCGGCGGGGGCCGAGGGACGGTCTTTGTGCCCTGGCGCGACACCCCGGCCACGGTTTCATGCCCCCTGCACCACATCTCGCGCCGCACGCCCATGCCCGGTGCCGCGCACCTCGCGTCCACACCTCACGTTCCACGCACCACACCCCACCGCCCTACGCCCCCAACGCGCCACGGCCTCACCACCTCATGCCTCACCGCCTCACTGCCTCACCACCCTCACTGCCTCACCACCCTCACCACCCCACCACCCTCACCACCCTCACCACCCTCACCACCCTCACCACCCTCACCACCCTCACCACCCTCACCACCCCACGGCCCCACGGCCCCACGGCCCCACGGCCCCACGGCCCCACGGCCCCACGGCCCCACGGCCCCACGGCCCCACGGCCCCACGGCCCCACGGCCCCACGGCCCCACGGCCCCACGGCCCCACGGCAAAACGAAAGACGCCCCAAGGCCAATGGCCAGGGGCGTCGAGTCAGGTTGTCGTGTCGTGTCGTCCGGATGGACGGTCAGCAGACGTTGTAGCGGCTCAGTCGCCAGCCCCGGTCGGTGTTCTGGAGCTCGGCCCAGTGCGCGTTGCGCAGTCCCTCGACCGGCAGGCCAGGAGCGTCGAGCAGCGAGAGGATGGCCCCGCGCAGCGTGCCGCCGTGCGAGACGATGACCAGCGTGCCGCCGTCCATCTCCTTCTCCGCCTCGACGATCGTGCTGGCGCCCCGGGCCGCGGCCTCGGAGCGGGACTCGCCCCCGGTGATCCGCACGTCGCCACCGCCGCGCCAGGTCTGGAACTCCTCCGGCCAGGCCAGCATGATCTCGTCGCGGGTGCGGCCCTCCCAGCGGCCGTAACTCATCTCGCGCAGCCGCTCGTCCAGGTGCAGCTCCAGGTCGAGACGGGTGGCCAGGGCCCGCGCGGTCTGCGCGGCCCGGGAGAGGTCGGACGACACGATGCGCACGTGGGTGCCCACCAGCTGCTCGTACAGGGCGTCGGCGGTGCGCCGGGCCTGGCCGACGCCCACGTCGTCGAGAGGGACGTCGGTCTGGCCCTGGAAGCGCGCGTCGGCGTTCCAGGTGGTGCGGCCGTGCCGGACCAGGATGACGCGGTTCGCGCTCACTCGTCGTCCTGAGGTTTCAGGTCTTCGGGGAGCTCGATCACCGGGCAGTCCTTCCAGAGCCGCTCCAGCGAGTAGTACGTGCGTTCTTCCTCGTGCTGCACGTGCACGACGACGTCACCGAAGTCGAGCAGCACCCAGCGGCCCTCCTGCTGCCCCTCCCGGCGGATCGGCTTGGCGCCCGCCTTGTGCAGCTCTTCCTCGACCGCGTCGACCACGGACTTCACCTGGCGTTCGTTGCCCGCCGAGGCCACCAGGAAGGTGTCGGTGATCACCAGGTGGTCACTGACGTCGATGGCGACGATGTCGGTGGCAAGTTTCTCCGACGCCGCCCGGGCGGCGAGGGTGGCAAGTTCGATGGCACGATCTGACGCAGTCACACGTCAGAGCCTCTCACGAACTCAGGCCCGGTAAAGACCGTGCTTGCCGATGTACTGCACCACGCCGTCGGGCACCAGGTACCAGACCGGGTCGCCGCCGGCCACGCGCTCGCGACAGTCGGTGGAGGAGATGGCCAGGGCCGGCACCTCCAGCAGGCTGATCCGGTCGGCGGGCAGACCGGAACCGTCGAGGCGGTGCCCGGGCCGGGTGACGCCGATGAAGTAGGCCAGCTCGAACAACTCGTCCGGGTGCTTCCAGGACAGGATCTGCGTGAGCGCGTCGGCGCCGGTGATGAAGTACAGGTCGGCGTCGGGGTACAACGCGGACAGGTCGCGCAGCGTGTCGGTGGTGTAGGTGGGCCCACCGCGGTCGATGTCGACGCGGCTGACCGTGAACCGGGGGTTGGAGGCGGTCGCGATGACCGTCATCAGATACCGGTGCTCGGCCGGGGTGACCTGGTGGTCGCCGGTCTTCTGCCAGGGCTCGCCGGTGGGCACGAACAGCACCTCGTCGAGTGCGAAGCGACTGCCGACCTCGGAGGCGGCCACCAGGTGACCGTGGTGCACCGGGTCGAAGGTGCCACCCATCACACCGATGCGCCGCCGCTGCGGGGCGGCGTCACCGACGCTGGTGAGGCTCACTCAGTGCTTGTTGCTCACGTTGCGGAACGCGTACGTGAGCAGGAAGAGCACGAAGAACGCGGAGGCCGCGATCACCGGGTAGACCCAGTTGTCCAGGGGCAGCTCGTGGTGCTCCTCGGTGGCCTCGACGGCAGCAGTGACCAGAGCGGCGGGGACCGACATCGGCGGGAACCTCTCATCGAGCTAGGTGAACGGTGCCGGGTGATCGTCCCGGGCAGTCCGAGTCTGCCATGCCCCGCCGCGACAGGTGCGGCCGGGCCCCTCGACCGGAGCTGTGTCGGACGGGTTCCCCACTCCCCACGGGCGCTCCGCATCACCCGGCCGGGCCACTACCCTGACGGGTGATGAGACCTCCAGCCGACCCGCCGGTCGACACCGACCCCACCGCGCCGCCCCAGCTGAGCGTGGTCGTGCCGATGTTCGACGAGGAGGCCGTGATCGGCATGTTCGTCGACCGCCTCCGTCCCGTGCTCGACGACCTGGGCCAGTCCTACGAGGTGGTGGTGGTCGACGACGGCAGTCGCGACACCACGCCCGCCCTGCTGGAGAAGGCCCGCCGGGACTGGCCGCAGCTGCGCGTGGTGCGCCTGCGGGCCAACGCCGGTCACCAGGCCGCGCTGTCGGCCGGACTGATGCGGGCCCGGGGCGCCTGGGTGGCCACCATCGACGCCGACCTGCAAGACCCGCCGGAGACCATCGCCGGCATGCTCACCGCGGCCCGCGAGCGCAGCGCCGACGTGGTCTACGGGGTGCGCAACGACCGCACCACCGACTCCCTGTTCAAGCGGCACACCGCCAACGCCTACTACCGGATGATCCGGCGCCTGGTCGGTCATCACGTGCCCGCCGACGCCGGCGACTTCCGGCTGATGTCGCGCGCCACGGTGGACGCGGTGAACCGGCTGCCCGCGCAGAACCGGGTGCTGCGGCTGGTGATCCCCGCCCTCGGATTCCCCAGCGCGCAGGTGGAGTACCGCCGTGAGGAGCGCGCCGCGGGCACCACGAAATACCCGCTGTCGCGGATGATCCGGCTCACGGTCGACAGCCTCACCGGCTTCTCCATCGCCCCGCTGCGCCTGGCCACCTGGTTCGGCCTGGGCGGTGCGGTGGTGACGGCGCTGCTGCTGGCCCTGGCCGTGGTCGCGTTCCTCACCGACCACACGCTGCCCGGCTGGACCTCCACGTTCGTGGTGGTCGCGGCCGTCGGCGCGATCCAGCTGCTCTGCCTGGGGCTGCTCGGTGAGTACGTGGGCCGGCTCTACACCCAGCTCCAGGGCAGGCCGACCTACCACATCGCCTACGACTCGGCCGACGAAGCTGACCGGTCGAACCAGTGACGACGATGAGCTCGTCGCAAGCTCATCGTCGTCTTCAATTTCAGGCCGGGCGCTTCGCCCGCACCAGCAGTGTGACGCCGGGCAGCTGCTTGACGGGCAGGTAGCGCTCCAGCGTGATCACCGCGCGCAGCGCGTTGTTCAGCAGCGCCGGCGGGTCGTCCAGGTCGCTGCCGGTGCTGCTGCGGCGGCGCAGCCCGACCAGCGGGCGCATCAGCACGTTCCAGCTGGTCATCGGTTCCAGCTCGAAACCGGCGCCCTGCAACAGGTCCGACAGCGTCTGCCGGGTGTAGCGACGCACGTGACCGACCGCGTCGTCGTGCGCCGACCAGAGCCTGGGGTCACACGGAACCGCCACCAGGAAGATGCCTCCCGGCTTGAGCGCGTCGAAAATGCCCGAAGCGGCGGCCTTGTCGTTCTCCAGGTGCTCGAGCACGTCGAACGCGACCACCAGGTCGAGACTGGCCGAGCCCAGCGGCAGCGCGGTGGCGTCGCCCCGCAGCACCGGAATGCCGCGGTGCGCACAGACTTCCGCGCCGGTCGGGCCGTACTCCAGCGCGGCGGCGTTCCAGCCCAGTGACTGGAGCACGCGGGTGTTACCGCCACCCGCCGCGCCGACGTCGAGCGCCCGGCCCGGCTTCAGGTCGGCGACGGCCTTCGCGAGCAGGTGCCGGCGCTCGCGATACCACCAGTGCCGGTCTTCCAGCTCGGTGAGCTTGCGAACCTCGGTCGCCTCCATGCGATCAATTCTCCCGGAATAGGTCTCGTGGTTTACGGACGTGTCTGGCCGTCACCGGTGACGATCCACTTGGTGGACGTCAGCTCGGCCAGACCCATCGGTCCGCGGGCATGGAGCTTCTGGGTGGAGATGCCGACCTCGGCACCGAGCCCGAACTGGGCACCGTCGGTGAAGGCGGTGGACGCGTTCACCGCCACCACGGCGGAGTCGACCTCGGCGGTGAACCGGTTGGCGGCCCGCAGGTCGGAGGTCAGGATCGCCTCGGTGTGACCGCTGGAGTAGGTGCGGATGTGCGCGATCGCCTCGTCGAGGCTGTCGACCACGCCGACCGCGATCTCGGCGGCGAGGTACTCGGTGTACCAGTCTTCTTCGGTGGCCGGCTCGGCCTTCACGCCGGCTTGCCGGGCGATCTCGAGGGCCCGGGCGTCGGCGTGGATGCGGACCTCCTGGCCCGCCAGCGCCGACAGCACGGCGGGCAGGAACGTCTGCGCCGCGTCGGCGTGCACGAGCAGGGTCTCGGCGGCGTTGCACACGCTGGTGCGCCGCAGCTTCGCGTTCATCGTGACCTCGAGCGCCATCGCCTGGTCGGCGGAGGCGTCGACGTAGACGTGGCAGTTGCCGGTACCGGTCTCGATCACCGGCACGGTCGAGTTCTCGACCACCGTCTTGATCAGCCCGGCGCCGCCGCGCGGCACCAGCAGGTCGACCAGGCCGCGGGCCCGCATCAGGTGCTGCACACCCTCCCGGCCCCAGGGGTCGATGGTGGCGACGGCATCGGCCGGCAGCCCGGCGCTCTCCAGCGCCTCGCGGATCAGCCCGACCAGCACGGTGTTGGTGGACTCGGCCGCCGAACCGCCGCGCAGCACGGCCGCGTTGCCGCTCTTCAGCGCCAGCGCCGCGGCATCGATGGTGACGTTGGGACGGGCCTCGTAGACCATGCCGATGACGCCCATCGGCACGCGGACCTGGCGCAGGGTGAGGCCGTTCGGCAGCGTGGAACCGCGCACCACCTCACCCACCGGGTCGGGCAGGCGGACGATGTCGCGCACCGCGTCGGCGATACCGCCGATGCGGGCCTCGTCGAGACGCAGGCGATCGGCCAGGTTCGGGGCGAGACCGGTGCGCGCACCGCGCTCCAGGTCTTCGGTGTTGGCGGCGACGATGCGGTCGGCGTTCGCCACCAGCGCCTGCGCGAGAGCCGTCAGCGCGGCGTCTTTCTGATCGCGCGGGGCGGTGGCCAGGGCGCGGGCGGCCTGCTTGGCGCGGCCTGCCACCTCCCGGACGGCATCGCGGACGGCGTCCGACCCGGACACCGCACTTCCCTGCTCGACTGTCGTGCTCACCAGCCCACTCTAATGGCCCGCACAGAAGTCCCCGTACCACTTGGCCGTCCGGAGCGATGAGAGGGCACGCGCGGGACAGCGTTCGCCCAGCGGGTTCTCAGCCACTTCTCAGTCGTCGAAAGGGACAATTTCTCCCAGTGCGTACACCCGGGGGTGGTCGTCCGCGTTCCACTGCTGCTGGGCCGTGGTCAGGTCGACGACCTCCAGGCCGCTCACCCGCCAGCCGGGCAGTTCGGCGAACACCTCGTCGTCGCCCCACAACGACAGCGCCTGCCGGGTGGCCTCGGCGGCGTCGTCGCACTCGTCCCAGTAACGCACCTGGGCGCGATTGCGGTCGTAGCGAATGCTGACGACGAAAGCCCGCTCGACACTGAGGCGTTCCAGTGCCTCGCGCACGCCCCTCAGGGCCAGCGCCGCTCCGCCGATCGTGACCGTGACGAACCACAGGTCACGACCTTCGGCCGGGTCGCCGGCGCGAGCGATGTACGGCTGCTGCTCGAGGGCCGCGCGCCGCACGCACGACGCGGAGGGGACGTCGTGACGTGATCCGATTGACACCCCTCTAGTTGAGCAGATGCCGACGCACACGTCTTGGGAATCGGCCACGAACCGCTGAATTCGTAGGATCAGCACAAGCTTACTGACGGTATGAGCCGTGTGACCGGATGGCGCCGGGCCAGGTGATCTGCCCGTGATTTATCGGACCTTTCGCCCTCTCAGCGCCGGCCCAGCAGCACGATGTCGTCGCGGTGGACGATCTCCCGGGCGTAGTCCGGACCGAGCTCGGCGGCCAGGTCGCGGGTGGAACGCCCGAGCAGCGCCGGCAGTTCACCGGAGTCGAAATTGACCAGCCCCCGGGCGACCGCGGCACCCGCCGGGTTGACCAGGTCGACAGCGTCACCGGCGGCGAAGCGGCCCTCCACCCTCACCACCCCGGCCGGCAGCAACGACATCCGGCGCTGCACCACCGCGGCCACGGCCCCCTCGTCGAGCACCAGCCGGCCCACCGCCTTGGCCGCGTGCCGCAGCCAGAGCAGGCGGCTCGCGGTGCGCCCGCCCCGGGCCTCGAACCAGGTGCCGACGTCCTTGCCGGCCAGACCGGCCGCGGCGTTGGCGGCGGAGGTGAGCAGGGTCGGGATGCCGGCCACCGTGGCGATCCGGGCGGCGTCCACCTTCGTCACCATGCCGCCGGTGCCGACGTTGCTGCCGACCGAGCCGATCTCCACCCCCTCCAGATCGGCCGGGCCACGCACGATCTCGATCCGGCGGGCGCCGGGCCGGCTGGGCGGGCCGTCGTAGAGGGCGTCCACGTCGGACAGCAGCACCAGCGCGTCGGCGCGGACCAGGTGCGCCACCAGCGCGGCCAGCCGGTCGTTGTCGCCGAACCGGATCTCGTCGGTGGCCACCGTGTCGTTCTCGTTCACCACCGGCAGCACGCCGAGCCCGAGCAACCGGGACAGGGTGCGCCGGGCGTTCGCGTAGTGGGTGCGCCGGATCACGTCGTCGGCGGTCAGCAGCACCTGGCCCACGGTGATGTCGCGGCGGGCGAAGGCGGCCGTGTAGTGCGCGACCAGCAGCCCCTGCCCGACACTGGCGGCGGCCTGCTGGGTGGCCAGGTCGCGCGGTCGCCGGGCCAGGGTGAGCGGCGCCAGCCCGGCCGCGATCGCGCCGGACGAGACCAGCACGATCTCCTGCCCGGCCAGCTTGTGTTCCGCCAGCGCCGCGACCAGCTCACCGATGCGGTCGCGGTCGATGCCGCCGCCCGCCTCGGTCAGCGACGAGGAGCCGACCTTGACCACGATCCGCCGTGCGGCGATCAGCCGTTGCCGGCCCTCTTCGACGTCCATCCGGTAGTCACCCTCAGCTGCTCTCGCCCGCGAACCCTGTCCCCCCGTGATCATGCACGAACCGCCCGGGACGGGCCGCGCACGATCACGGAGTGGATGGGCCTAGGGCGTGTTCTGCTCCTCGGCCTCGGCCGGGTCGGTCCACTGACCGGCACGACGCTCCTGCGCGAGCTCCTCGCGGGCCTCGGCCTTGGCGTCCATGCCCTCCTGGTACCGCTCGCGCCGCTCGGCGCGGGTGGGCCGGGTGTCGGTCTCCAGACGCACGTCGGAACCCCGCGGGGCGGCCGGGCCGGTCGCCGCCGCGATCAGCGTCGGTTCCCAGTCGAAGATCACGCCGTCATCGCCACCGATGACGACCGTGGCACCGGCCACGGCTCCGGCCTGGGCCAGGGCGTCTTCGACGCCGAGCCGGGCCAGCCGGTCGGCCAGGTAGCCGACCGCCTCGTCGTTGGCGAAGTCGGTCTGCCGCACCCAGCGCTCCGGCTTGACGCCGCGCACCCGGTAGAACGGGCCGTCGGCGCTGTTCTCGCGACGCACGTCGAAGGCGTCCTTCTCGGCCACCGCGACCGGCCGGACCACCACGCGCGGTGCCTCCGGCACCGCGGCCTCGGCGCGAGCCTGCGCCACCAGGTCGGCCATCGCGAAGGTGAGCTGGCGCAGACCCTCGTGGGCGATGGTGGACACGATGAAGACCTTCAGGCCGCGGGCCTCCAGGTCGGGCTTGACCATCTCGGCCAGCTCCCGGGCCTCGGGCACGTCGACCTTGTTCAGCACGACCAGCCGGGGCCGTTCCTTCAGCGGCTTGGTGCCGGGCTCGACCGGGTAGGCGTCCAGCTCGGCCTCGATCACGTCGAGGTCGCTGAGCGGGTCACGGCCGGGTTCCAGGGTGGCGCAGTCGAGCACCTGCACCAGCGCGGCGCAGCGCTCCACGTGACGCAGGAACTCCAGGCCCAGGCCCTTGCCCTCGCTCGCGCCGGGGATCAGGCCGGGCACGTCGGCCACGGTGAAGCGCACGTCGCCGCCCTCGACCACGCCGAGGTTGGGCACCAGCGTGGTGAACGGGTAGTCGGCGATCTTCGGCCGGGCCGCGGAGACGGCGGCGATCAGGCTGGACTTGCCGGCGCTGGGGAAACCGATCAGGCCGATGTCGGCCACGGTCTTCAGCTCGAGGGTGATGTCGCCGTACCAGCCGGGCTCGCCGAGCAGCGCGAAACCGGGTGCCTTGCGCCGGGCCGAGGCCAGCGCCGCGTTGCCCAGGCCGCCGCGCCCGCCCTCGGCGATCACGAAGCTGGTGCCGTTGCCGACCAGGTCGGCGATCAGGTTGCCGTCGGCGTCCTTGATCATCGTGCCGTCGGGCACGCTGAGCACCATGTCGTCGCCGTTGGCGCCGTTGCGGTGGTCGCCCTCACCGGGCTTGCCGTTGGTGGCCTTGCGGTGCGGGGACCGGTGGTAGTCCAGCAACGTGGTGGTCTGCGGATCGACGACGAGGGTGACGTCTCCGCCCTTGCCCCCGTTGCCGCCGTCCGGCCCGCCCAGGGGCTTGAACTTCTCCCGGTGCACGGATGCGCATCCGTGGCCGCCGTTACCCGCCGCGACGTGCAACGTCACCCGGTCGACGAAGGTGACCATCTGAGCCTCTGCTCTCTTCGGTGGTACCCCGCCCGTAGTGGTGATCAGTCCGTGGGTACCAGCGCGAACTGACGGCCGCACCGCGGAATTCGGCCCGCGGCGTGACTCCTGACCGTGCAACGTTGTCGTACTACCCACCGGTCGGGCGGGCTCGGGACATCCTGCGGGCAGCTAGATGTGCCGCTTTCGAGGACATTGGTGCGCCGGGAAGGTGGTTCCCGGAACACAGCGAAGGGCGAGCCGGAGATCCGGCCCGCCCTTCGCGAACAGCTCGTGTCTGCGCGGAGCCTTACTCGGCGCCGACCGGGCTGACGATGCTGATGATGCGACGGCCACGACGCTGGCCGAACTCCACCGCGCCCGGGGTGAGGGCGAACAGCGTGTCGTCCTTGCCACGGCCGACGTTCTCGCCCGGGTGGAAGTGGGTGCCACGCTGGCGGATGATGATCTCGCCGGCGCTGACCAGCTGGCCCCCGAAGCGCTTGACACCCAGACGCTGAGCGTTGGAGTCGCGGCCGTTACGGGAGGAGCTTGCGCCCTTCTTGTGTGCCATGTTTCTGCCTGCCTTCTGAGGTCAGCCGATTACTTGGAGATACCGGTGATCTTGATCTTCGTCAGCGGCTGGCGGTGGCCCTGGCGCTTCTTGTACCCGGTCTTGTTCTTGTACTTCTGGATGATGATCTTCGGGCCCTTGGTGGCCTCGACGATCTCGGCAGCGATGCTGACCTTGGCGAGGGCATCGGCGGCACTGGTGACATCGGTGCCGTCGACCAGCAGCAGCGGGACGAGGTTCACCGCGTCGCCGGGCGCACCCTCGACCTTGTCAACAGTGAGGACGTCGCCGACGGCAACCTTCTCCTGGCGGCCACCAGCGCGGACGATCGCGTACACGTGAAATCACTCTCCGGTCGGTTCAAGGGGGTGCGATTCTCCCCGACACCCCGGAAGGGTGAGGGCTCACGCAGGCACATCTCATGCCAGGCGGCGCACCGCAGTAAAGATTACGGATCGCGAGGCCAAGGAGCAAACCAGCGTCTCGCCGACCCGCTCCCGATTGCCTCGCCCGGCCCATTCTGTCAGGTCAGAGGCCGTTCCTGCCGAACCCTACCGGAGACGGATTCAAGAACCGGGTCTGGGGACGGCATGCCTGAGCGAGGCCGATGGCGACGGCTGCCGTTGCTCTGCGGTGCCTGGGAGGTGCCGCTGGCAGCCCGGGCGGGCACCGGCATGCTGCTGGCCTCCGCCGTGCTGCTGGTGGTGGACGGCCTGACCACGCCCTACGCCGGTGCGGCCCAGGTGTACAACTACCTGTTCCCGCTGCTGCTGGCCGGTTTCGCGGTGCTGCTGGTGTGGTTCGGCACCCGGCTGCCCGCCGACGCCTACCTGGTCATTCCGCTGATCTGCTCGGTGGTGCTGACCGGGATGAGCTTCGCCAAGGACGACGCCGGGGCGCCCGCGCTGCTGGCCTCCACCCTGCCGATCCTCTACGGGGCCGCGATCCTGCGGGCGCCCGGCAGCTACCTCCTTCTGCTCTACAACCTGGCCAGCGACGCCGTACTCACCTTCGCCCTGCTGCCGCCGCGTGAGGCGTTCCGCAGCATGGCCTACCTGGTCGTGGTGGTCGGCGCGTGCAGCGTGCTGATCACCCGGGGCGGTACCGCCACCCGGCAGCTCACCGACCTGCTCCGGCAGCAGGCCGGCGTGGACACGCTGACCGGCCTGGTCACCCGGCGGGTGCTGGACGAGGCGGCGCAGGGCGCGATCACCGCGGCCCAGCACCCGGCGGGCACCGCGCTGCTGCTCATCGACGTGGACAAGTTCAAGACGATCAACGACACCTGGGGCCATCCGGTGGGCGACGAGGCGCTGAAGCACCTGGCGGCGGTGCTGGCCGCGAACATGCGGCCGGACGCGGTGATCGGCCGGCTCGGCGGCGACGAGCTGGCGGTGCTGCTGCCCGGCTGCGAGTACGAGGTGGCGGTGCGCCGGGCGCAGCAGCTGGTGACGGCGGTGCGGGCCACTCCCCTGCTGCTGGACGACGGGCAGACGCTGCCGCTGAGCGTGAGCATCGGGGTGGCCCACGCCCCGTCCGAGAACGGTGAGCTGCCGGGCCTCTACGCAGCCGCCGACGCCTCGCTGTACGAAGCGAAACGCGCCGGTCGCGACCGAGTCGGGGTGCCGGGCTGAGGGCTGGCTCTAGGGTGGCGTCGTGGCCCGCAGCGACGACGAGCAGCTCCCCGACCAGCACGGCCGCGTCATCGTCGTGACCGGCGGGAACAGCGGGATCGGGGCGGTCGCCGCGACCCGGCTCGCGGCCCGGGGCGCCCGGGTGGTGCTGGCCTGCCGCGACGTCGGCAAGGGCGCGCGGGCCGCCGCCGCCATGCCGGGTGACGTGCGGGTGCTGCGCCTCGACCTGGCCGACCTGACCTCGGTGCGGGCCTTCGCCGCCGCCTTCGAGGAAGAGGTCGGCTCGGCGCACGTGCTGGTCAACAACGCCGGGGTGATGGCCGTGCCGCAGGCCACCACGGCGGACGGCTTCGAGCTGCACCTGGGCACCAACTTCCTCGGGCCGTTCGCGCTCACCGGGCTGTTGCTCCCCTGTTTGACCGAGCGGGTGGTCACGCTCTCCAGCGTGGTGCACCGCCGGGGCCGCATCGACCTGGACGACCTGAACTGGGAACGCCGCCGCTACGCCCGCTGGGGTGCCTACGCCCAGTCCAAGCTGGCCGACCTGCTGTTCGCCCGTGAGCTCCAGCGCCGGCTGGCGGCCACCGGCTCAGCCCTGTTGTCCCTGGCGGCGCACCCGGGTATCTCCCCCACCCAGCTCACCCGGCACACCGGCTCGCGGGTGCAGAACACCGTGCTGACGATCAGTTCCCGGCTGGCCGGGCACCCGGCCGAGCGCGGCGCGCTGCCCCTGCTCCACGCCACGACCGCGACCGACGTGGCGCCCGGCGGCTACTACGGGCCCACCGGCCCGGGTGAGATGCGCGGGCAGCCCGGACCGGCGTCCTCCAGCAGCGCGTCGCACGACGCCACGGTGGCCGCCCAGTTGTGGTCCCGGGCCGAGGAACTCACCGGAGTCAGCTACCCGTAGGGGTCAGGTGCGCGCCCGGACCGGCCGATGTGATCGCGGGAGTGATCGCACCGGACGAGGCCGAGGACGGGATGCACGGGAGACGTGGCGAAACCGGCTCGGCCCCTGGGACGTGCCGGAGGCCAACCAGGCCGCCATCGGCATGATGATCGCGGCAGGCTGCGTGATGGTGTTCGACGCGGCGATCACCCGCTACACCGGGGCGGCGCAGGTCTGGAGCGTGCTGTTCCCGGCCTTCCTGATCGGGTTCCCGGTGGTGCTGTTCCGGTTCGGCACGCGACTTCCGGCCCTGCTGTTCCTGTTTCTGCCCATGCTCTGCGGGCTCCTGCTCACCGGCATGAGCCTGGCCAAGCGGGACGCCGGGGCCGCGGCCATGCTGACGTCCACCCTGCCGGTGATCTACGGCGGCGCGGTGCTGCGCCCGGCCGGGTCGTACGCCCAGGTCGGCCTGGCCGTGGCCAACGACGCCGTGGTGCTGTTCGCGCTCACCCCGGGCGATTCCGCGGCCCGGGTGCTCGCCTACGTGGCCACCACCCAGACCATCTGCTCGATCGTGCTGACCCGCGGCAACACCGCCCGGCGCCGGCTCACCGAGCGGCTGGCCGCCCTGGCCGGTGTGGACACGCTGACCGGCCTGGTCACCCGGCGGGTGCTGGACGAGGCGGCGCAGGGCGCGATCACCGCGGGCCAGCACGCCGTCGGCACCGCGCTGATGCTCATCGACGTGGACAAGTTCAAGACGATCAACGACACCTACGGCCACCCGGTGGGCGACGACGCGCTGAAGCACCTGGCCGAGGTGATCGCCGCGAACACCCGCCCGGACTGCGTGATCGGCCGGCTGGGCGGTGACGAGCTGGCCGTGCTGCTGCCCGGCTGCGGGCACGACGTGGCGGTGCGGCGGGCCGAGCAACTGGTGGAGGCGGTGCGCAGGACCCCGCTGCCGCTGGCCGACGGCACGCTGCTGCCCCTCAGCGTCAGCATCGGGGTGGCCCATGCCCCGGCCGGCGGCGACGGCGGCCTGACCCGGTTGTACGCCTCGGCCGACGAGTCGCTGTACGACGCGAAACGAGGCGGACGGGACCGGGTGGGCCGCTAGGTGGGCCGCTAGGTGGGCCGTTAGAGGACGAGCTCCAGAACCGTTGCGGTGCCGGGGATCAGCCGCACCGGCAGTTCCCAGCGGCGACGGTGCAGGTAGCACACCGCACCGGGCCCCTGGTCCACGTCGCACGAGGCGGCCCGGGCCTCCACCAGCAGCCAGCCGTCGGTACGGCCGCCGGAGATCCGGTCGTCGAAGGTCAGCTCACGGGTCAGCCCGCTGCCGCCGCCGGCGCCGGCCCGCAGCAGGGTGGGCGGGTGCGCGGTGACGCCCAGCCAGGTCTGGTCGCCCTCGCGCAGGTCCACCTCCTCGCCCGGCGGTGGGCTGAAAGCCACGTCCAGACGGATCGTTCCGCCGTTCACGTCGTGCACCGGCAGCCGCACCGCCGGGTTCGCCGGGGCCGGGCCGGTCTCCAGCCCGAGCCGGTGCACCTGGTGCCGGGCCGCGTCGGCCACGTGCATCTGATGGTGGACGACGATCAGCGCCGACGGCTCACCCAGGTTCTCGTGCAGCGTGCTGACCTGGTCGGTGACCGGGTCGTAGCGCCGGACCGAGCCGTTGAAGGTGTCGGCCACCGCCACCGTGCCGTCGGGCAGCACCTGCACGCCGAGCGGGTGCTGGAGCCGGGCGTCCCAGCCGTCGCCGTCCTCCCGGCCGAACTCGAAAAGTCCCTGGCCCACCGCGGTTCTGACCTGAACCGGACCGTCGTCCGGCGTCCACACCAGGCGCAGCGCCGAGCTCTCGGCATCCGCCACCCAGAGCCCGCCGGCCCCCACCGACAGCCCGGACGGCTGGGCGAACCAGGCACCCGCGGCCGGGCCGTCGACCAGCCCCTCCTTGCCGGTGCCGGCGTAGACGTGGGTGGAGCCGGTGACCGGGTCGACACCCCAGAGCTGGTGCCGGCCGGTCACCGCAACCACGATCCGGCCGTCGAACCAGGCCACGTCGCCGGGGGTGGAGATGCCGGTGGCCACGGTGACGGTGGACAGGTCGTGCAGGCGCAGGCCGCGCAGCGCGTCGTTGCCGCTGTCGGCGATCACCACGTCGTAACCGGCCCGGGCGGCGGCCTCCGGCGGCAGCAGGGCCAGGCCGAGGGGGTCGGCGAAGCGGGCGGCCGAGGCCGGGCCGTCGGCCAGACCCCGCTCCCCCGAGCCGATCACGGTGGACGAGTCGCCCCGGGTGAGCAGCAGTCGCTGGTTCCCGGTGTCGGAGACCAGGATCCGGTGGTCCGGCGAGGCCGGGCCGGGCGGCAGCGCGAGAAGACCACCGGGGAACCGCAGATCGGCCCCGCCCGGGGCGACCGGCCGCCGCGTCCGGGTGACCGCATCGCCCGCCCCGGCGTCCTCAGGCAGTTCACCGGCGTGCAGCACCCGGAGTTCGTCGATCAGGCCGGCCAGCTCGGCCACGTGTCCCTCGCCGCTCACCTGCGCCACCACGTAGCCGCGCGGATCCACGAGAACCAGCGTGGGCCAGGCATTCACCGCGTACGAGTCCCAGGTGAGCAGATCCGGGTCGTCGAGCACCGGATGCCGCACCCGGTAACGCTCCACCGCCCCGGCCACCGCGGAAGACGTTGCCTCGTGCGGGAACTTGGGCGAGTGCACCCCGATCACGGTGAGCAGACCGGCATACCGCTCCTCCAGCGGCCGCAGCTCCTCGATCACGTGCACACAGTTGACGCAGGCCGACGTCCAGAAGTCGAGCAGCACGAACCGGCCGCGCAGCTCCTCCAACGACAGCCCGGGCGAGTTCAGCCAGCCCCGGCCGCGCAGCCGGGGCGCACGCACCCGCATCAGGACGCGAAAAGGGGCGAACCGCGCATGATCTCGCGCACGGTTCGCCCCTTCCTACGGACTAGTGATGGTTGTTGTTGCGGCCCTTACGGCCGCCACCGCCGCCACCGTTGTTGTTCTCCTGCTGCTTCTTCTCGACCGGCTCGTCGTGCATGATCAGCCCACGGCCGCCGCAGTGCTCGCAGGTCTCGCTGAACACCTCGAGCAGCCCCTGCCCGACCCGCTTGCGGGTCATCTGCACCAGGCCGAGCGAGGTGACCTCGGCCACCTGGTGCCGGGTGCGGTCGCGGCCCAGGCACTCCAGCAGCCGGCGCAGCACCAGGTCACGGTTGCTCTCGAGCACCATGTCGATGAAGTCGACCACGATGATGCCGCCGATGTCGCGCAGCCGGAGCTGGTGCACGACCTCCTCGGCCGCCTCGAGGTTGTTCTTCGTGACCGTCTCTTCGAGGTTGCCGCCGGCACCGGTGAACTTGCCGGTGTTGACGTCGATGACGGTCATCGCCTCGGTGCGGTCGATGACCAGCGAACCGCCGGAGGGCAGCCAGACCTTGCGGTCGAGGCCCTTGGCGATCTGCTCGTCGATGCGGTACTTGGCGAACACGTCGCCGTCGCCGTCCCAGTGCTGGAGCCGCTGCTCCAGGTCGGGCGCGACGTGGGAGATGTACCCGCGCAGCGTGTCCCAGGCCTCGTCGCCGGAGATGATCAGCTTGTTGAAGTCCTCGTTGAAGACGTCACGCACGACCTTGATCGCCAGGTCCGGCTCGCCGTACAGCATGGCCGGGGCGTTCGCGCCGGACACCTTCGCGGAGATGTCCTCCCACTGCGCCTGGAGCCGCTGCACGTCGCGCTCGAGCTCGTCGTCGCTCGCGCCCTCGGCCGCGGTGCGCACGATGACGCCCGCGTTGTCCGGCACGACCTCGCGCAGGATCTTCTTCAGGCGGGTGCGCTCGGTGTCGGGCAGCTTGCGGCTGATACCGGTCATCGAGCCGTCCGGCACGTACACCAGATAGCGGCCGGGCATCGAGATCTGGCTGGTCAGGCGGGCGCCCTTGTGGCCGATCGGGTCCTTGGTGACCTGCACCAGCACCGCGTCGCCGGCCTTCAGGGCGTGCTCGATCCGGCGCGGCTGGCCCTCCAGCCCGGCGGCGTCCCAGTTCACCTCACCGGCGTAGAGCACGGCGTTGCGGCCCTTGCCGATGTCGACGAACGCGGCCTCCATGCTCGGGAGCACGTTCTGCACCCGGCCGAGGTAGACGTTGCCGACGGTGGACGTCTGGGTCTTGCGGGCCACGTAGTGCTCGACCAGCACGCCGTCTTCGAGCACACCGATCTGGGTGCGGCCGTCGCGCTCGCGCACCACCATCGTGCGCTCGACGCTCTCGCGCCGGGCCAGGAACTCGGCCTCGGTCAGGATCGTGCGACGGCGACCGGCCTCCCGGCCCTCGCGGCGGCGCTGCTTCTTGGCCTCCAGACGGGTCGACCCACGCACCGAGGTGACGTCGTCGCTGCTGCTGCCGCGACGGCTCTCGCGCACCTTGGTGGTGACGGTCGTGCCCTCGTCGACGGTGACCTCACCGTCGGTGCCGCCCGAACCACGGCGGCGACGGCGACGACGGCGACGGCTGCCGGTGGACTCGGCGGCCTCCTCCCCCTCGTCCTCGTCACCCGCGTCGTCGGCGGCGGGTTCCTCGGCGGCCGCCTCGGGCTCGTCGGCGCCGTCCGGGCCGGCCGCGGCGGCGGGTTCGGCCTGGTCGGACGCGTCGCCCCGGCTGCGGCCACGACGGCCCCGGCCACCCCGGCGGCGACGACGGCGCGGCGCGGAGGACTCCTCCTGGTCGTCACCGTCCTCGTTCTCGTCGGCGTCCTCGGTGTCTTCGTCCGCCTCGGCGTCCTCGGCGTCCTCGACGTCGGTCTCTTCGAGGACGTCGGTGGTCTCGTCGGTCTCATCGTCGAGCAGGTCGGTGGTCTCGTCGGGGGTGTCGGCCTGCCCGGCGTCGACGCCCTCGACCTCGCTCTCGCCGGCGGCCGGGCCGGTCGCGGGTGCGGCTGCGGTCTGGTCCGGCTCCGCCTGCTCGGCGAGATCGACGTGCTTGGGCGGACCGGCCGGGCGCGAGGCGGCGCGGCGCGGGCGCTGCGCGACCGGTTCCGGCGCCTGGAAGATCGGCATGATGCCCGGGCGTGTCGGCGAGGCCTGGGCCGGAGCCTCGTCGGCCGGCGTGTCGGCGGACTCGGCGCCCGGCGCGTTCTGCGCGGCGGCGCGGGCGGCTTCCTCGGCCGCGGCCTCGGCGGCCCGCTCGGCGGCGCTGCGGGCCCGGGTGCGGGGACGCGTGCGGGGGGCGAACGGCTCGGCCACCGGGGACTGGACCGCGGCGGTCCGGGATCCCTGCGACGGCCGGGTCTCGGCCGGGGCCTGGGTCTGGGCCTGCGGCTGGGTGGAGTCGGCGTCGGTGACCGGGGCCTCGGCGGCCTGGGTCCGGGCGGCCCGGCCGTCGGTGTTCCGGCTTCCGGCGTCCAGGGCCTGACCGACCTGGACGTCCGGGGCCTGAGCGGCCGATGTCTGCGTGACCGGGGCCTGGTCGGCCAGGGCATCCTGCGCCGGGGTACCTGCCACTGCCGCGACCGGCGTCGTCTCCGGAACCGACTCGGGGACCGGCTCCGCGACCGGCTCCCCGGCCGGGGCGTCACCGGGCACCGCGAGGGTGTCCGCGGCCGGGCGGGTCACCGGGGCCGAGGCCTTGCGGGTGCTGCGCCGGCGGGTGGTCTTCTTGGCCGGGGCGGCCGGCTCCTCGAACAGGGCGTCCGGCGCGGCGGGCGCACTCTCGGTGCCGGCGATGCTCTCGATCACCGCGGCCGTCTCGGCCCGGGCGGCGCCGTTCTCGCTCGCCTCGCCCTCGACCGCGTCCACCTCGACCGTGGCGGCCGCACGCTTGGCGGTCGTGCGCTTGCGGGTGGCGCGGGCCCGCTTGACCGGTGCCGGGGCCTCCTCGTCGCCGGCCGGCTCACCGGCGTCGGCGGTGGGAGCCTGCTCGGCGGCAGCGGCCTTCTTGGCGGTGCGCGCCCGGGTGCTGCGGCGGCGCGTGGTGGTGGCCGGCGCCTCCGGGTCGGGCACGACGGCGGTGTTCTCGTCGCCACCGGCAGCGCCGTCGGGCACCGCGATCGGCTCGTCGGACGCCAGAGACACCGAACCGGTCTCGCTACGTGAGGGGGCAGGGCTCTCGGGGGCGGCCGGCTCGGGCCGGTCCTGCGGACGACCGGCGGCCTCGGGGTTGCCGAGCGGCGCGGTGCGCGCCCCCGAGTCCGGAACCGGATCGCTGGACGGCGTGTCGCCGCCCGGCCGGGCGGCGCTGTCGGGAACTGCGACCGGCGAGGTGGTTGCCTCGCCGCCGCGTTCCTCTCTGTCTGCCGCCTCGGGTGTCTCGTCGTTGCTCGCCACGGGCGTTCTCCCGTCACCCCGGGCGCCGATCACACCGCATCGGCGCCGCTCGGGGGCACTCGTCTGGGTCGCCGCGCCAACCGGTCGCGGCGGAAGTCAAGGCCTTACGCCGTACCGGCGCGCGCCGAGCCGGTCAGGGCTGGGGGCGCGGCACCTGTCAGGCGCCGCCGCCGTCCCGATCGGGGACCAGTGGGTCGGTCACCGATCCGTCTGCCTCGTCGAGCAGCCCCTGCGCCAGGCGCGTCACTCGGGGTGGTGACGGAGGCGCGAAGTCGGCTACCGCGCGGAAAGCGGAAAGGACGTCGTCGGGTCGCACAGCCGGTGTGTTGTGCCGCACGACCAAGCTCAGTATCGCACAACCGTTACCGGGTCTTGATGTGACACTAGGCTCCACTTCGATCCGGAGCACGGCCTCACGGGCGTCGAAAGTACGCAGACCGTTCTTCGTCATGCGCTGCACCTCGACCCGTTCAGCGGCCAGGAAGCGCTCGACCACGTCGCGGACCGCCGTGTCGTTGGCCTCCGCCGCCTCCTCGCCCGGGGTGCCGGCGAACATCTCGATCTGCCACACCGACGCCTGCAACCGGTCGGCGAGCTGACCCGGCGCCGTCACCTCGACCACGTCGACGATGTCGAGGCCCTGCGGCAGCGCCTCGTCCAGCGCGGCCCGCACCGCCTCCGGCTCACGGCGTTCGGCGAGCGCGATCTCGATGTACTCGGCCTCGCTGGCCGTGCCGGTGGGCGCGGCGTTGGCGTAGCTGATCCTCGGGTGCGGGTTGAACCCGGCCGAGTAGGCCATCGGGATCGCGGCCCGGCGCAGCGCCCGCTCCAGCGCGCGCTGGAAGTCGCGGTGGCTGGAGAAGCGCAGCCGACCGCGCTTGGCGTACTGAATACGGAGCTTCTGCACCACCGGGGGCGGCGGCGGGCCCTCGGGCTGCCGGGCGGCCATCAGAGCACCGGCCCGGAGGCGGAGGCCGGCAGATCAGCCGGGGCTTCGGCCGGCGAGGTGGTCAGCCCGGCGGACGGGCGCCCGGAGCTCTGCGCGGCCAGCGGCGAGCCGGTCACGGTCAGGGGCAGCAGCGAGCGGCCGGTCGGGCCGACCTGGATCTCGGTGTTCATCTGCGGGCACACACCGCAGTCGAAACACGGCGTCCAGCGGCAGTCCTCGACCTCGTCCTCGGACAGGGCGTCCTGCCAGTCGTCCCACAGCCAGTCCTTGTCCAGGCCGGAGTCGAGGTGGTCCCAGGGCAGCGCCTCGCCGTACTCGCGCTCGCGGGTGGTGTACCAGTCCACGTCGACGCCGGTGCCGGACAGCGCCTTGTCGGCGCAGGCCATCCAGCGGTCGTAGGAGAAGTGCTCGCTCCAGCCGTCGAACCGGCCGCCGTCTTCCCAGACCGCCCGGATCACCCGGCCCACGCGCCGGTCGCCGCGCGAGAGCAGGCCCTCGACCTGGCCGGGCTTGCCGTCGTGGTAGCGGAAGCCGATGGCGCGGCCGTAGCGCTTGTCGGAGCGGATCGCGTCGCGCAGCTTGGCCAGCCGGGCGTCGACCACCTCGGGCGAGGTCTGGCCGGCCCACTGGAACGGGGTGTGCGGCTTGGGCACGAAGCCACCGATCGACACGGTGCAGCGGATGTCCTTGGTGCCGGACACCTCACGACCGGTCTGGATCACCCGCTTGGCCAGCTCGGCGATCTGCATCACGTCTTCGTCGGTCTCGGTCGGCAGGCCGCACATGAAATAGAGCTTCACCTGCCGCCAGCCCGCGCCGTAGGCGGCCGCGACGGTGCGCACCAGGTCGTCCTCGGTGACCATCTTGTTGATCACCTTGCGGATACGCTCGCTGCCGCCCTCGGGGGCGAAGGTCAGGCCGGAGCGCCGCCCGTTGCGGGAGAGCTCCTGGGCCAGGTCGATGTTGAACGCGTCGACCCGGGTGCTGGGCAGCGACAGGCCGGTGTTGGTGCCCTCGTAGCGGTCGGCGAGCTGCTTGGTGACATCGGCGATCTCGGAGTGGTCGGCGGAGCTCAGGCTGAGCAGGCCCACCTCCTCGAAACCGGTGGCGCGCAGACCGGCGTCCACCATCGACCCGATGCCCTGGATGGTGCGCTCGCGCACCGGGCGGGTGATCATGCCCGCCTGGCAGAACCGGCAGCCGCGGGTGCAGCCGCGGAAGATCTCGACGCTCATCCGCTCGTGCACGCTCTCGGCCACCGGGACCAGCGGCTTCTTCGGGTAGGGCCACTCGTCGAGGTCCATGACGGTGTGCTTGCTGACCCGGAAGGGCACGCCCTTGCGGTTGGGGCGCACGCTCTGGATGCGGCCGTCGGGCGCGTAGACCACGTCGTAGAGCGACGGCACGTAGACGCCACCGGTGCCGGACAGGCGGAACAGCAGCTCGGCGCGACCGCCCGGGCAGCCCTCCTGCTTCCACTCCCGGATCACGTCGGTGATGATGCCGACGGCCTGCTCGCCGTCACCGAGCACGGCGGCGTCGATGAAGTCGGCGATCGGCTCGGGGTTGAACGCGGCGTGGCCGCCGGCCAGCACGATCGGGTGGTCGACGGTGCGCTCGGAGGCGTCCAGCGGGATGCCGGCCAGGTCGAGCGCGGTGAGCATGTTGGTGTAGCCGAGCTCGGTGGAGAACGACAGGCCGAGCACGTCGAACGCGCCGACCGGGCGGTGGGAGTCGACGGTGAACTGGGGGACGCCGTGCTCGCGCATCAGCTTCTCCAGGTCGGGCCACACCGCGTAGGTGCGCTCGGCCAGGGCGTCGGGGCGCTCGTTCAGCACTTCGTAGAGGATCATGGTGCCCTGGTTGGGCAGACCGACCTCGTAGGCGTCGGGGTACATGAGGGCCCAGCGGACCGTCTCCGGGCCGGCGAAGTCCCACTCCTTGATGGTGGAGTTCAGCTCGCCGCCGACGTACTGAATCGGCTTGGAGACGAAGGGCAGCAGGGTCTCGAGCCGGTCGAAGACCGATTCCACTGCTTCCTCCGGGCGGGTGTCCGTACGCATCCGGTCAGTTTAAGCGGGACCTAGGACCCTGGACGACAGGACCGTCCGGGACCGCCGGGGGACGGTGCCGTCCCCCGGGGGCCGGAGTGCGGCCGGAGTGGCTCAGAGACCCGGGAACCAGAGGCCGATCTCCCGCTCGGCCGACTCCACCGAGTCCGAGCCGTGCACCACGTTCTGCTGGACGGCGGTGCCCCAGTCGCGGGCCAGGTCGCCGCGGATCGAGCCGGGGGCGGCCTTGATCGGGTCGGTGGCGCCGGCCAGCGAGCGGAAGGCGGCGATGACCTGCTCGCCCTCGACGATCGCGGCGACCACGGCGCCGGACATCATGAACTCGACCAGGTTGTTGTAGAACGGCTTTCCGACGTGCTCCTCGTAGTGCTTCTCCAGCAGCTCCGCGCTGGGAACCTGCATCTGGAGCGCGGCGACGTCGTAGCCCTTCGCCTCGATCCGGCGGAGCACCTCGCCGATCTGGCGGTGGCGTACGCCGTCCGGCTTCACAAGAACGAGCGTGCGCTCCGAGGCCATTTTGGTGTTCCCTCTCGACAATGGTCCGCAATCGGTCGGGCAGAGCCTAACGAACACCGATCTGTGTCCCATGCGCCGGTTGCGTGAACTTCACCAGGAAGGACTCATACCCGTGGCCCGGCCGAGCGATGTGGACCCCATGGATCGCCCACCGCTGACTCTCGTGCTGACCTCCGTGCTGTCGGCCGCCGTCGAGAACACCAACCGTCCGGCCCTGCTGGCGACGGTGCGGGACAGCCCACGCACGGACGACGAGGAGCGGGCGGGCCGGGGCGGCGTGGTGCCGGCGCCCGGCGTGATCCCGCTGCCCCGCCGGGCCTCTCAGGCGCCGGTGGACGACGGGAGGACCGTGACCGGGTCCGACCTCGATCCGACCCCCGCCGCTTAGGGCGAAACGGGCCGGTCCGGGCTGGAACCGGCGGTCTGGGCCACGGCCTTGCGCACGGCGGCGGCGATCTCGGTGTTGCCGGAGACCAGCTCCAGCACCTTCCCGGCCGAGGCCGGGGTGTCGATCAGCTCCACGACGACCGCGGCCACGTCGGCCCGCGGCACCGAACCCCGGTTCACGCCGGCGGCCAGGCGCACCTGACCGGTGCCCGGCCCGTCGATCAGCCCGCCCGGCCGCAGCACGGTCCAGTCCAGGTCACGGCCGC
This sequence comes from Kineosporia corallincola, assembly GCF_018499875.1. Lineage (GTDB taxonomy): Bacteria > Actinomycetota > Actinomycetes > Actinomycetales > Kineosporiaceae > Kineosporia > Kineosporia corallincola. The sequence goes on from NZ_JAHBAY010000018.1 coordinate 45,637, forward strand.
GCAGGTCATCCTCGGCGGCGAGCTTGGCCACCAGGTAGGCGTGGAACACGTCGTCGACGCCGTCCGGCCGGGCGCCGTCGCGCACCAGCTCGGCACCGAACGACGAGACCTGCACGAAGCGCCGTACGCCGGACTTCTCGGCGGCGTCGGCCAGCAGCACGGAGGCCGCGCGGTCCACGGTGTCCTTGCGGGAGGCGCCACTGCCCGGGCCGGCCCCGGCGGCGAACACCACGGCGTCGGCCCCGGCGAGCACCCGGGCCACCGCGTCGACGTCGGCGCTCTCCAGGTCGAGCACGGCCGGGGTGACGCCCACGGCCCGCAGATCGTCGGCCTGGGCCGGGTTCCGGATGATGCCGACCACGTCGTCACCCCGGTCGTGGAGCATCCGCCCCAGGATGAGAGCGATTTTTCCGTGTCCACCGGCGATCACGATGCGCATGTCAGAAGCTAACCCGCCCGCGGCTGATCTGTCGTGGGGAACAACGGCCCGAATCGGCCGCCGGACCCGGCTGCGGGTCAGCGGCGGGTCAGCAGCGGGTCAGGCGGACTCGCTGGGTTCCCCGTCGCGTTCCTGTTTCGCCTGCTCGGCCTCGTACAGGGCCCAGCGCTCGGCACTCTCGCGCTCCAGCCGCTGCCCGATGACGAGTGACGCGACCCACAACCCGCCGAACAGCAGGCCGAGGAACAGCATGGCGTGCACCCAGATGCCGGTGGCGAAGATCAGCACCTGGAGCACCGAGCCCACCAGGTAGCCGGTGCGGCTGCGCAGCATCCCGGCCGTGAGCAGGCAGGCCAGGGCGAGCGCGCAGGTGATGCCGAGCGCCGCGCCGGTGGACAGCGAGGAGAGCTCCTTGGCCACCAGCCCGGCGAAGAACATCACCAGCGCCTCGCTGACGAGGGTGGTCGCGGCCATCATCCGGGTCGGGTTACGCACTCGCCCAGTCTGCCAAAGGTCTAGCGGCTGCTGAACGCCGCGTCGAACGCGGCGGACGGCGGGTCGAACAGCTGCGACCGGACGAACTCCAGGGCCTGCGGGGCACCGGTCAGCCGGTCCATCCCGGCGTCCTCCCACTCGATCGAGACCGGCCCGGCGTAGCCGATCGAGTTGAGCATGCGGAAGCACGCCTCCCAGGGCACGTCGCCGTGGCCGGTGGAGACGAAGTCCCAGCCCCGGCGCGGGTCGGCCCAGGCCAGGTGCGAGCCGAGCCGGCCGTTGCGGCCGTTGCCCACCTGACGCTTCGCGTCCTTGCAGTCCACGTGGTAGATCCGGTCGGCGAAGTCCCAGAGGAAGGTGACCGGGTCGAGGTCCTGCCAGACGAAGTGCGAGGGGTCCCAGTTCAGGCCGAAGGCGGGCCGGTGACCGATCGCCTCCAGGGCCCGCTGAGCCGTCCAGTAGTCGTAGGCGATCTCCGAGGGGTGCACCTCGTGGGCGAACCGCACCCCCTCGGCGTCGAACACGTCGAGGATCGGGTTCCAGCGGTCGGCGAAGTCCTGGTACCCGTCGTCCACCAGTTGTTGCGTGACCGGCGGGAACATCGCCACGTACTTCCAGACGGCCGACCCGGTGAAACCCACCACGGTGTCCACGCCCAGGCGCGCCGCCGCCCGAGCCGTGTACTCCAGCTCCCGCGCGGCCCGTTGCCGCACCCCCTCGGGTGAGCCGTCACCCCAGACCCGGTCGGTGAGGATGTCGCGGTGCCGGGAGTCGATCGGGTCGTCGCACACCGCCTGGCCGCTCAGGTGGTTGGAGATCGCCCAGACCCCCAGGCCGTACTTCTCCAGCAGGTCCTGCCGCCCGCGCAGGTAGGCGTCGTCCTCGGCCGCCCGCACCACGTCGAGATGGTCGCCCCAGCAGGCGATCTCGAGGCCGTCGTAGCCCCAGCCGGAGGCCAGGCGGCAGACCTCCTCGAACGGCAGGTCGGCCCACTGCCCGGTGAAAAGCGTGATCGGTCGTGCCATCTGGTCCTCCCGGAGGAGGGCCGCCCGGGCGCGGGGCCCGGGCGGCCCGGATCGGACTACTTCTTCTGCACCTGCTTGACCAGGTCCGCGGCGTCGCGCCTGAGCACCGACCGCACGTCGGCGTCCATCACGGTCACCTTGGTGATCGAGGCGCTGAACACCTTCAGCGCCGCGACCGCCTGGACCTTCTTGTTCTTCGCCGCCAGTTGCCGGGCCGTCTTCAGCTCGGCCTGGAGCAGCACCGCCCCGGCCTTGGTCACCGTGCCGTCCTTACGGAACGCGGTGATCAGGGCCTTCACGTCGGCGAACGAGGTGACCACGGTGAACTCGGCCGTCTCGGTGGTCACCAGACCGGCCGTGTCGGTGGCCGTCACGCTCAGCGTGTGATCACCGAGATCCAGCGTCCAGAGCTCGATCCCGGTACCGGACTCGATCTCCTCACCGTCGAGCGTGCCGACGACGGTGTCGATGCCGCCCTCGTCGGTGGCCTCCCAGGCCGGGGTGATCGTCGCCGAGTCGCCCACCTCCTCGTCGACCCCGGTGATGGTCACCGCGGGCGGTGTGGTGTCTTCTTCCGGCGGTTCCTCGCCGCCCTCGTCGGCGTTGAAGGTGAGCTGGTCGAGAACCACTCCCCCGGAAGAGGTCACATAGAGCTTGCCGGTGCCCTCCGGGACGTCGTCCAGCGAGACGGTCTTCTCGGCGATCGCCGTGGAGTCCACCGCCAGCGTGGCGAACGCCTCGGCATCCGGCTCGCCCCAGCGGAAGGCCAGCGTGCCGGCGCCGGACGAGGCCGCCGTGATGCTGCCGATCTCCTCCAGGTTCACCGGGTCCCAGCCCAGGTGGTCACCCGGGTCGAAGGAGGTGACCTTGCGCAGTCCGCCGGCGTTCTCGTCGTCCACGATCTCGACGCCCTGCTGCTCGTCGGCCCATTCCGCCTGCTGCACGCGCGGGTTCAGGATCATCGAGACCTCACCGGTGGCGGCGGGCACGCCGTTCGCCCCGGCGTCGGTGTAGCGGATCACCACCACGCCGAAGATGTTCTCGGTGACGCCGTGCTCCTGCGCGTCCTCCGGGGTGGGGATGCTGAACGAGCAGCCCGTGCCCTGGCTCAACGGGTGGGCGTGCCGGTCGTGCCCCAACCCGAAGGTCCAGGCCACGCGCGAGCAGACGGTCTCGTCGCCGTCCTCCGGGTCGCTGGTGGTGACGGTGAACGGAACCGCGTCGCCCCACTCGAAGAACGATCCGTCGGACGGCGTGGTCACGGTGAGCACCGGGGCCACGTTGCCCACGCTGATCGCCGTCGACGTCAGCCCGTACTTGCCCTCCGGGTCGGTGACCCGCAGTGTCGGGGTGTACCTGCCGAGTTCCGCATAGGTGTACGACGCCGTGACACCGGTCGCGTCGAACTCCCCGTCGGCATCGAAATCCCACTCGTAGGTGAGCTCCTCGCCCTCCGGGTCGACCGATTCGGCGGCCGAGAACTGCACCGTCAGCGGGGCACCGCTGCTGCTGATCGGGTCGGCCGTGATGTGGGCCTGCGGCGACTTGTTGCCCGGCGCCCAGTCGATCCGGTACAGCCCGGCGTCCGGGTTGGCCCGGAAGAAACCGTCACCGTAGTCCAGCACGTACAGCGAACCGTCCGGCCCGAACTCGATGTCGATCGGGCTGTCGGTGATCGGCTGGCCGTTGGTGGTCAGGTCGGCGTTCGGCAGGAACTGCTCGATCTCCGAGACCGGGCCGCCCGGCCAGTCCACGGTGAACGCCGCCAGGTAGTCCTGCGAGAACTCGGCGAAGAATGCCTTGTCGTCCCAGTACTCGGGGAACTTGGTGGTGGAGGAGTTGTCGGCGTCGTAGTGGTACACCGGGCCGCCCATCGGACCCTGACCGCCCTGGGCGTCGAAATCGGTGAGCTCGGGCCAGGGCTGGTCGTCCGCGTCGTCCCCGTAGTAGAGATCGGCGGGCGTCGCCGGCGGCAGCACGGCCAGGCCGGTGTTCCAGCGCGAGTTGTTCTCCGCCCCCGCGCCGCAGTCGAAGAACTCACCGGGTGAGGCGGTTTCGTAGTTCCACTCGTTGTAGTCGAAGTTGTCGCCGGTGCAGTACGGCCAGCCGGAGTTCTCCGGTCCGTCGATGCTCACCGTGTTCCACTCCACGTAACCCATCGGACCGCGCTGGGCGTTCGCGACACCGGCGTCCGGGCCGTAGTCACCCCACGACACGCTGTTGGTCTGCGCGTCCACGTCGATGCGGAACGGGTTGCGCACCCCCTGAACGAAAATCTCCGGGCGGGTCTTCGCGGTGCCCTCCGGATAGAGGTTGCCCTCCGGCACCGTGTACGAGCCGTCCTCCGCCACGGTGATCCGCAGGATCTTGCCGCGCAGGTCGTTCGTATTGCCCGCACCACGCCGCGAGTCGAAACCCGGGTTGTACCCGGCGCGGTCGTTGTTCGGCGCGAAGCCGTCGGCGCCCGGCGTGCCGGCCGGGGTGTTGTCGCCGGTGGCCAGGTAGAGGTTGCCGTCGCCGTCGAAGTCCACGTCGCCGGCCACGTGGCAGCACTGCCCGCGCTGCGTCTCGACCTTGATGATCACCTGCTCGGAGGCCAGGTCCACGGTGCCGGTGGCCGGGTCGAACTTCGCCCGGGCGAGCTGGTTGTAGCCCTTCCACTGGTCCCAGTACGAGTCGTCCGCGCCGGCCGGCAGGGTGTTCGGCGCGCTGCCCGTGGGAGTGGTCGCCGGGTACGGGTCGTCCATCTGCCGGGGAGCGTAATAGAAGTAGACCCAGTGGTTCTCGGCGAAGTCCGGGTCCAGGGTGACGGTCTGGAGGCCGTCCTCGGAGTTGTTGTACACGTCGAACTTCCCGGCCGTGGTGGTGCGGCCGGTGGCCGGGTCGGTCAGCCGCACCACGCCGTCCCGGGCGGTGTGCAGCACCCGGCTGTCCGGCAGCACGGCCAGGTCGATCGGCTCGCCGATGTCTTTCGTCAGCGTGATCTTCTCGTAGTTGGCCCAGTTCAGCGGGTCTTCGTCACCCTCGTGCCCGGGGTGCGCACTGGCGACCGCCGGTGCGGCGACCAGGGCGCCGAGAGCCAGCAGCAGGGCCAGGAAGAGCTTCAGGCCCTTCACAGCGTGGCCAGGTGCTGAAGGCCCAGCCGGGCGTGCTGCAACGACTGGGCCGGCGCGGTGGTGCCGCCGGGCGCGGTGTCCTGCTCCACCATCGGGTTGCGGGTGTCGGTGCGGCCTACCCGGCGGAAGAACGTCTCGTAGTCGATCTGCCCGGTGCCGAAGGGCACGATGTCGTAGCCGTTGGCCACGTCGGTGTCCGGCTCACCGTCCTTGGCGTGGAACAGCGGGAATCGCGAGTTGGCACTGAGAACCGTTGCGGCCGGGTCGAACACGTCCTTGCGGGTGGATCCGTCCGCGGCCGTGTACTCCCGGAACTTGTACTGCGCCACGTGCGCCCAGAACACGTCCATCTCCAGGTGCACGTACTTCGGGTCGGTGATCTTCAGGAAGTATTCCAGCCGACGGATCCCGCTGCTGCGCGTCGGGTTTCCGGCGGCGTCCTTCGGCCCGGCGTCGAGCAGGAAGCTGTAGGCCGCGTCGTGGTTGTGGGTGTACAGCTTCAGGCCCGCCCGGGCCGCGATCTTCCCCAGGGCGTTCCACTTCTCCGCGGCCACGTCCCAGTCGGCCTTGACCGCGCTGCTCGTCGGGTCGGCGCCGGTGCCGATGTGCTGCATGCCGAGGATGTTCGCGATCTCGGTGTGCAGCTTGAAGGTCTCCAGGTCGGCGTCGCTGAACGGCCACGAGGAGGGGATGAACCCGTGGTTGCCCTGGGCCCGTAGACCGTTGTCGTCCAGCCACTTCCGCAGCTGTTTCGCCCCCTCCACGGTGCCCAGCTGGGCGCCGCCCGGTGCGTTCGCGTGCTGCGTGTACCCGGCGAACTCGACCTGCTTGTAGCCGATCCGCGCCAGGGCCGCGAACACCTCCCGGAATCCGGAGGGCCCGTTGAACGCCTCCGGATCACGGGCGATCGCATCCCGCACCGTGTACAGGATGATGCCGCGCTTGCTCTTCGGGATCCGGCCCGAACCACTGCTGCCCACGGACGCCTCCGCCGATCCGGACGGTACGGTCACCGCCGCCGCGGCGGCCACTCCGGTGCTCGCGGCGAACAGCTGACGACGATTCAGCCGCAGCGCCTTGGCCAGGGCTGATGCCTCGTTCTGCGATGGTGCGTCGAACATGCTTGTCTCCTATGCTGGAGCTGTCAGGGGGATCTCGGGCGCTGTGGTGCTTTCTCCTTCCTGGCTCGTTCCCGCCGGTGTGCCAGCACCGGCGGGAACTCAGGCGGCGTTGCGGGTCACGGCCGGCAGGTCCTGCCAGTGCGATCCGGCGGCGGCCGACTCCACCACCGCGGCCAGCACCTGCTGCACCTGGAGGCCGTCCTCGAACGACGGCGACGGGTCGGTGTGGTTGCCGAGATCGGCCAGCAGGTCGGCGATCTCGTGGGTGAAGGAGTGCTCGTAGCCGATCAGGTGCCCGGCCGGCCACCAGGCCCTCAGGTACGGGTGCTCCGGCTCGGTCACCAGGATCCGGGTGAAACCACCGGTCTCGGTGCCCGCCGTGCCGTCGTACAGGTGCAGCTCGTTCATCGCCTCGAAGTCGAACGCCAGGCTGCCGAGACTGCCGTTGACCTCGATCCGGATCGCGTTCTTGCGGCCCCCCGCGAAACGTGTCGCCTCGAAGGACCCCAGGGCGCCGCCGTGGAACCGGCCGAAGAACAGCGCGGCGTCGTCCACCGTCACCGCCCCGGTCCCGCCCCGGCTCCCGGCACTCAGACCGGAGGACGACGAGGGCAGCGGCCGCTCCTTCACGAACGTCTCGGTCAGCCCGCTGACCCCGGCCAGCCGGTCACCCACGATGAACTGCGTCGCGTCGACGATGTGCGCGCCGATGTCGCCCAGCGCGCCACTGCCGGCCCGTTCCGCCTGCAACCGCCAGACCAGCGGGAACTGCGGGTCGATGATCCAGTCCTGGAGGTACTGCGCCCGCACGTGCCGGATCTCGCCCAGCCGCCCGTCCGCCACCAGTTTGCGGGCCAGCGCCACGGCCGGCACCCGGCGGTAGTTGAACCCGACCATCGAGCGCACCCCGTGCCGCCGGGCCTCCTGTGCCGCCGCCACCATCAGCTCGGCCTCGGCCACCGTGTTGGCCAGCGGCTTCTCGCAGAGCACGTGTTTGCCGGCGGCCAGCGCGGCGATCGCGATCTCGGCGTGCGTGTCACCGGGCGAGCAGATGTCGATCAGCTGGATGTCGTCGCGCGCGATCAGCTCCCGCCAGTCGGTCTCCACGTCGTGCCAGCCGAGTTTGGCCGCCGCCGCCTCGGTGGCCGCCCGGTCGCGGCCGCAGATCGCGGTCATCCGGGCGTCCAGCGGCAGGTCGAAGAAGTGCCCGGCCGAGCGCCAGGCCTGGGAGTGGGCGGCGCCCATGAACGAGTACCCGATCATGCCGACGCCGATCGTGCCGTCCGCCATCAGGACTCGAATCCGAGGGAGAGGTAGGAGTCCACGTTCTCCTTCGTGACGGTCTCGCTGGTGAGCGTGATCGAGGCGGGCACACCGAGCTCGACCAGGTCGCTCATCCCCTTCCGCTGCCCCACCAGCCGGGCCAGTCTCACCGCCGACGCGGCCATGCTCGGCGGGTAGGTGACGGTCGCCTTCATCACCCCGGAGTCGGCCTTGATCAGGTCCATCATGTCCCGTGACCCGGCACCGCCGACCATGATGAACTCGTCGCGCCCGGCCTGGTTGATCGCCGCCAGCACGCCGATCCCCTGGTCGTCGTCGTGGTTCCAGAGCGCGTCCAGCTTCGGCGCCGCCTGGAGCAGGTTGCTCGTGACCTGCTGCCCCGACTCCACCGTGAACTGCGCGCTCACCTGGTTGGAGACCTTGAAACCGGCTGTCGCCAGGGCCTCTTCGAATCCCTTGCTGCGGTCCTGGGTGAGCGGCAGGTCGGCGATGCCCTGCACCTCGGCGATCACCGGGTCCTTCACCCCCTTCGCGGTGAGCTGCTGCGCGAGGTAGTACCCCGCGGCGGCACCCATTCCGTAGTTGTCGCCGCCGATCCAGGTGCGCGCGCCGCGGGGTGACGAGAACACCCGGTCCAGGTTGATCACCTGGATGCCGGCCTCCATCGCCCGGATCCCCACCTCGGTCAGCGCGTTTCCGTCGAACGGCAGGATCACCAGCACGTCCACCTTGCGGCTGATCAGCGTCTCCACCTGGGAGATCTGCTGATTCACGTCGTTGCTGCCCTCGACCGCCTGAAAGTCGACGTCGGTGTGCTGTTTCGCCTCCTCCTCGGCCTTGGTGGTGATCGCGCCGATCCAGCCGTGGTCGGCCGCCGGGGCGCTGAAGCCGATCACCACCTCGGTGCCCGGCTCGTCGTTTCCGCTGCCGCCGCCGGCCGCCACGGTGGTCGTCTCCGCGCGGGCCTCCGGCTCGTTGCTCGTGCAGGCCGCCAGCAGCGCCCCCGCCCCGAGCAGACCGGATCCGACGAAGAGCCGTCGGCGGTCGAGGTTGATCGGGTCCATCGGAACCTCCGGGTGATCTGTGATTGAGGACGCTCGGTGAGAGTTTGTTTCTCTAGGAACCGTTCTCGCGGTTCGCCCGGCGCTGCAACAGCACGGCCGCGACGATGATCAGGCCCTTGGCGATGTTCTGGGTCTCGGTCGCGAGGTTGTTGAGGATGAAGATGTTGGTGATCGTGGTGAACACCAGCACCCCGAGGATCGAGCCGATCAGCGTGCCGCGACCACCGCTGAGCAGGGTGCCGCCGATGATGACGGCGGCGATGGCGTCGAGCTCGTAGAGATTGCCGTGGGTGCTCGATCCGGTGGTGGTGCGGGCCAGGATCATGATCGCGGCGATCCCGCAACAGGTTCCGGAGATCAGGTAGATCAGGGCGGTGCCGCGTTTCACGTCGATGCCGGCCAGCCGGGCGGCCTCGGCGTTGCCACCGATCGCGAACACCCGGCGGCCGAACGTGGTGCGGTTCAGCAGCACCCAGCCGGCGGCCGCCACCAGCGCGAGAATGACCACCAGCAGCGGAATCCCGAGGACGTCGGTGGTCGCCAGGTCTTTGATCGGCTGCTCGGTGACGATCTGGGTTCGGTTGTCGGCGATCCGGGCGGCCAGACCCCGGGCCGACACCAGCATGGCCAGCGTGACGATGAACGGCACCAGCCGGCCGTAGGCGATCAGCAGCCCGTTCACCAGCCCGGCCCCCGCCCCCACCAGCAGGGCGCACAGCGCCATCATCCACGGCCCGTACGACTGGGTGGCCAGGGTGGTGGCCCAGACCGAGGCCAGGGCCACGATCGCGCCGACCGACAGGTCGATGCCGCCGCCGATGATGACGAACGTGGCGCCGACGGTGACCACGCCGATCACCGACGAACTCACCAGGATGTTCTCCAGATTGTCCGTGGTCAGGAAGTTCTCGCTGGTGACAGCGCCGATCACGACCAGCACGGCGAGCACCGCCAGCAGGCCGAGATTGCGGATCTCGGCGCCACGCATCCGGGCCAGCACACCCGGTTTCACCGGGACCGGAACCGAGAGGGTCATCGCACGTGTCCTTCCATCACCAGGTCGAGCACGCGGTGCTCGTCGAGTTCGGCGGCCGGGGCGGTGTGCACCACCCGCCCTTCACGCATCACCAGCACCCGGTCGGCCAGGCCGAGCACCTCCGGCACCTCGCTGGACACCAGCAGCACCCCCATCCCGTCGTCCGCGAGACGCCGGATCACGGCGTAGATCTCGGACCGGGCACCGACGTCCACCCCCCGGGTCGGCTCGTCGAGCAGGAGCAGGCGGGTGCCGCCGAGCAGCCAGCGGGCCAGCACCACCTTCTGCTGGTTGCCGCCCGAGAGCGTGCGCACCGCGCGGGTGACGTCGGCCGGCCGCACCTGGAGCTCCGCGGTCGCCGTGCGGGCCCGCCCGAGCTCCCGGCGGCGGTCGATCCACCCCGGAAAACCCCTGGTGACGGCCGACAACGAAGCCAGGCTGAGATTGCGGGCCACCGGCTCGCCGAGCAGCAGGGCCTGGCTCTTGCGTTCCTCGGGGGCCAGGCCCATGCCCGCCCGCACCGCGGCCCGCACCGAACCGGCCGGCAGCGGCCGGCCGTCCATGCGCACCGATCCCGCGGTGCGGCGGCGGGCCCCGTAGATCGTCTCCAGCACCTCCGAACGCCCGGCGCCGACCAGCCCGGCGATCCCGACGATCTCACCCGGCCGCACGCTGAGCGACACGTCGTCGAAACTGCCCTTCAGCGAGAGGTTCCCGACCTCCAGCAGGCCGTCGCCGAACGACGCCGCCGGACCGCGCGGCGGGAACAGGTACTCCACCCGCCGCCCGGTCATCAGCGAGACCAGCTGCTGCGTGGGAGTGGTGGCGGGCAGTCCGGTGGCCACGGTCCGGCCGTCCTTCAGCACCGTGACCACGTCACCGATCTGCCGGATCTCCTCCAGCCGGTGCGAGATGTAGACCACCGCAACACCTTCGGCCACCAGGTCGCGAATCACCCGGAACAGGTTCGCCACCTCGTCGTGCGCCAGCACCGCCGAGGGCTCGTCCATCACGATCAGCCGGGCGTCCCGGGCCAGCGCCCGGGCCAGGCTGACGATCTGCTGCTGCGCGGCGGAGAGCCGGCCGACCTCGCGACCCACCGGGATCTCGCCGTGGCCGAGTCTTTCCAGCAGCCGCCGGGCCGCCTGGCCCTGGGCTCCGCGGTGCACGAAACCGGCCGAGGCCTTCTCGTGCCCGAGGTAGAGGTTGTCGGCCACCGAGAGCCCGGGCACCAGATCGAGTTCCTGGTAGATCGTGGCGATGCCGCGGTGGATGGCGGAGGACGGCGAGGAGAAGCGCACCTCCTTCCCCGCCCATTCGACCCGGCCCTCGTCCGGATGATGCGCACCGGCGAGAACCTTGATCAGAGTGGACTTCCCGGCCCCGTTCTGGCCGAGCAGACAGTGCACGCGGCCGGCGGCGACGTCGAGGTCGACGCCGTCCAGGGCACGTACGCCGGGGAACTGCTTGACGATGCCGCGCATGCGCAACAGCACGTCGTCGTCCATGTGGCCTCCTCGTCGAGGTCAGGATGGAACGTGCGGAAACCGTTCAGACAGTGGCGAAGACCGAGTCCGAGATGAGCCGCCCGGCACCGACCACACCCGCGGTGCCACCCAGCTCGGACAGGACGATGGGAAGATTTCCGGTGGCCAGCGGCAGCGACCGGCGGTACACGACGCTACGGATCTCGGCCAGCAACGGGTGACCGAGACCGGCCACGCCGCCGCCGATCACCACCAGGCCGGGGTTGAAGAAACTGACGAGCGAGGCGAGGACCTTGCCCAGCCGGGCACCCCCGTCGCGGATCAGGGCGATGCTGACCGGGTCCCCGGCATCGGCGGCGGCCCCGACGTCCCTGGCGGACAGCGCCCTCACCTGGGGCAGCCGCTGTGCCAGCCAGTCCGACCGGCCGCCGCGTGCCGCGGCCTCGGCGTCGCGGGCCAGTGCCGCACCGCCGAAAGCCGCCTCCAGGCAACCGGTGTTGCCGCAGACGCAGACCGGGCCGTGCCCGTCCACCTGGATGTGGCCGATGTCGCCGGCCGAACCGTTCACCCCGCGGTAGATCTCGCCGCCGACCACGATGCCGCAGCCGATGCCGGTGCCGATCTTGACGAAGAGCAGGTCCCGCACACTGCGCGCGGTGCCCGCGTGGAGCTCGCCGAGAGCCATCACGTTCACGTCGTTGTCGACCATCACCGGGGCCCCCAGCGCCGCGCCGAGCTGGTCGCGGATCGGGAACCGGCTCCAGCCCGGCATGATCGGCGGGGCCACCAGCGCCCCTTCGGCCTGGCTGACCGGGCCCGGCACGCCGACCCCGACACCGGCCGGCGGACCGGCCGGATCCGCCAGCCCGGAGCGGACTTTCGCGACCAGGTCGATGGCCTGGTCGAGCACGGGCTGCGGGCCGAGCCGCACGTCAGTGTCGGCGCGCAGCTGGCCCAGCAGGTTCAGGCCGCCGTCGAGCACGGCGACGTCGATCGAGGTGGCGCCGATGTCGATGCCGACGAACCGCAGGTTGCGCGAGAGCGCGACCATCTGCGAGCGCCGGCCGCCGCGCGAGGCGGCCAGGCCGACGACGTCGACGAAGCCGAGCTCGGCCAGCCGCTCGACCTCGATCGCGACCTTGGACTTGGACAGCTCCACCGCGTCGCCGAGCTCGGCCCGGGACTGCGGGCCACTGTCTCTCAGGAGGCGCAGAAACCTTGCCTGGTGCCGGTTCTCCGGACGGGTGCCGACTCGTGCCACGACGCCGCCCCCTGTCCGTGTCCGGGCACCACCTCTGTGTAGTACCTGTGAGGGACAGTAGTCAGGCTTCGTCCTGTTTGTGAAGAACTTCGCCCACAAAAAGCCGAAAGTCCGGTGAGCGGTCAGGTCAGGCGGAACAGCCTGCGTACGTCGGCGGCCATCGTCACCGAGCCGGTGGCCAGCACGCCGCCGCCGATCAGCCCGCCCTCCTCGGCCCTGCCCATGGCGTAGTCGAGGGCGTCGTCCAGGCGCTGGAAGGTGGTGACCCGGTCGTCGCCGAACACGTCCTCGGCGATCTCGCCGAGCTCGTCCGGGTCCATCGCCCGGGGGGACGACGTGCGGGTGATGACGACCTCGTCCAGTACCGGTTCCAGCACGCCGAGAATCGACTCGGCATCCTTGTCTTCCAGCACCGCCACCACGCCGACCAGCCGGCTGAACCCGAATGCCTCCTCCAGGCTGTCGGCGAGAACCTGGGCACCGGAAGGGTTGTGGGCCGCGTCGACGAGCACGGTGGGGCTGCGGCGGACGACCTCCAGGCGGCCGGGCGAATCGGCGTCCGCGAAGGCGGCCCGCACCACGTCGATGTCCAGCCCGGTGCCCTCGCGGGAGTTGTCGCCGGTGTCCCAGTCCCGCCCGTCGGACAGCAGGAACGCCTCGACGGCGGCGAGCGCGGTGGCCGCGTTCTGTGCCTGGTGGGCGCCGTGCAGGGGGATGAAGATCTCCGGGTACACCGCCGCGGCGCCCTGGATCGTGAGCAGCTGGCCGCCCAGGGCGACCTCACGGGTGCTCACGCCGAACTGGTGGCCCTCGCGCAGAACGGTGGCGCCGACCTCGGCGGCCCGGGCCAGCAGCGGTTCCGAGGCCTCTTCGTGCTGCTCCGAGAGCACCGCCACGGCACCGGGTTTGATGATGCCGGCCTTCTCGGTGGCGATGGTGGCGATGTCGTGGCCGAGCATGCGCTGGTGGTCCAGACCGACCGGGGTGACCACGGCGACCCGGGCGTCGATGATGTTGGTGGCGTCCCAGCGGCCGCCCAGCCCGACCTCCACCGCGGCCACGTCGACCGGCGTGTCGGCGAACGCGGCGTAGGCGATCGCGACCAGCACCTCGAAGTAGGTCAGCCGCGGGTTGCCGGCCTCGGCGTTGCGGGCGTCCACCAGGTCGAGGTACGGCTGAACCTCTTCGTAGGCGTCGATGAACCGTTCCTGGTCGATCATCTGACCGTCGAGCGCGATCCGCTCGCGCACGTCTTGCAGGTGCGGGCTGGTGAACCGGCCGGTGCGCAGGCCGTGCTCGCGCAGCAGCCGCTCGATCATGCGGGTGGTGGAACTCTTGCCGTTGGTGCCGGTGACGTGCACCGACTCGAAGGCCCGCTGCGGGTCGCCGAGCAGCTGGGCCACCGCCGCGATCCGGTCGATGCTGGGCACCATGTCGTGCTCCGGCGCCCGGTCCAGGATCTCCCGGTACACCTCCGCCGCGCGCTGTGAGAGCGCCTGCTGGACGGCCGCGTCCTTGGCGTCACGCTGCGGACCACGACCGGCGACGCGCGCCATCAGCGAACCACCCCGAAAATCTCCGACCTGCTCATGACCGCGAGCCTATCCGCACCCCGGGCCCGCGGATCACCGCACCGCCCACCGCCCTCGGCACGGCGCTCCCGGCAAGCGGCTCCCCCGGAGGATCCGGCGACGGCCAGGGGCAGGTCCGCGACGCTTCCCGACGGCGTCCGGCGGGTTCAACCGCGACGGCACGGCGCGACCGGCGTGCACCTGCCGCGGTCACCGGCCGGTTCCGAGCGGGCAGCGCTCTAGAGGCCGGCCTTCTCGTACTCCTCGTCCAGCAGCTCCGAGGCCTCGGCGCTGGACAGGCCGTGCTCGATCGCCTCGTAGTAGACCTTGACCAGCTGCTCGCCGTGCACCTTCTCGAAGGTGGCGTTCCAGCGCTCGGCGTCCTGACGCCAGTAGCCCACGGTGGCAACCCGTTCCAGCGGCCAGCCGTGCTTCTTGCGCAGCAGCTTGCGGATCTCGCGGGACTGCGCCGCCTCACCCGAATACCACACGTAACCGGTTCCCTGCCCGGACAGCTCGGCCACCTTGAGGGCGATCAGGTCGGCCAGCGCGCCGGGCGCCACACCGTTACCGGTGCCCACGCTGGCGTCCACCCCACGGGCGTGGCACTGGGTGGCGGGCAGCGCGGCCAGGTCGTCGGCGTCCACCGTCTCGACCATCGCGTACACCGCCGGGCCGTCCTGCTCGCACTCCTCGATGATCCGGGCCAGCGCCGGCAGACCGGTCAGGTCGGCCGCCGCCAGGATCCAGTCCACGCCCTCAGGCGGCGAGTACCAGCAGCGCGGGCGGGTGATCAGCAGTTCCTGACCGACCTGCGCGTTGACCGCCCACTCCCCTGCGACACCACCAGGATGCACCACGAAATCGACGGTCATCCGGGCATTCTCACCCGGCTCGAAGGCGCGCACGGTGTAGTTACGCCCGGGCGGCGCGGTCTGCGGGTCGTGGTGCGCCCACACGCCGTCTTTCAGCGTGGTCGGGGCCGGGCGCTCCTGGCCCGGCTTCGGGAACCACAGCACCACGGCCTCGTCCGGCACCAGAAGCGGTTCGTACTGAGACATCTCGGGGCCCCCGAGGACGATCCGCACCAGGTGCGGGCTCAACCGCTCGGTGGCGACGACCTCGGCGTACAGGGCACCGGACTCGGCGTAGGACATGGTGATGCAGCTCCCAACTCGGGCGTGGTGGGCGGGGCGTGAACTCCGGGCAGGATCAGAACACCATCCGCAGGCGGCTTAGGGGAGCCTAACCTTAGAGCACGGTACGGGAACGTTCCAGCAGGCCAAATTCTGGGTCAAGGGTCTGTCGGTGCTGACAAAACGCAGCACCCCGGCCTCCTGGGGAGACCGGGGCGCCCGAGCGGGACGGATCAGATCACTTCGTGTCGACCTTGATCGTCATCGAGGTCTTCTTCTGCTTGGTCACCTCGATCTTCACCCCGGCGTCCGCCACCTTGACGCCGTGGTCGAGCTGAACCTCGTCGAAGTAGTCCTGGGTGTCGTCGAAGAGCGGGTTGCCCGGCAGCTTCTTGATCTTCGTCTTCACGCCGTTGGTGTGCAGCGTGATGCTGTCGGTCTTGTTCAGGCCGAACGGCGCGTCGTAGATCTGCACCCGGGTGCGGAACGGCACGCCGTCGCTGCGGTACAGCGTGTCCGGATGGGCGTCGATGTTGAGGTTCCGGCCCTCACCCGGGTGCACGCTCACGTCGTTGTCGCTCTGCGAGGTGTCCCAGTAGGTGACGAGCAGCCCTTCCTGGTAGGGGAAGTGCTCCACATAGTCCGGCTTGGTGGTGGCCCAGCCGAAGTTGTAGGGGCCGGTCTTCAGGTACTGGTCGTAGCTGACGTACGACCGGTGGGCGGCGATGTAGTAGTTGTCGTACTCCGCCGTCTCAGTACCCGTGGTGCGCACGAAACCGGTTGCCGTCCAGGCCGTGTCGGCCGTCTCCGCACCGTCCTCGAACACCCCGTCCACGGCGATGTCGTCGAGGAACAGGCCGGCCGGGGCCGTGGCGTCGTTACCGGCGACCGCGCCGTCGGTGGCGTAGCGGAAGCGCAGGCTGACGGTCTTGCCGGCGTAGGCCGACAGGTCGAAGGTGGCGGGCTGCCACCCGTCGCTGGTCCCGTCGATGACGTCGCCCTCGGCGGCGGTGGTGATCGAGCCGGGGATCGCCTCGAAGCCGCTGCCGTCGTCCACCTCGACGTAGCCGTAGTCGCAGGCGTCCGGACCGCAGTCCTCGATGTTCCAGCTGGCCTGGAAGGTGAGCTCCGGCGAGCCGGTGGGCACCTCGACGCTGCGGGTGAGCGTGTTGTTCAGGTCGTCGCCGCTGCCGCTGTACCACTCGTACTCACCGGCGGCGGGCGGCACCAGCTCGCTGGTGACCTTCTTCTTCGGCAGCACCACCACCGCGGCCTGCGGCTTGGCGGTGTTGTACTCCTCCGGCCCGAGGTCGATGGTGCGCTTCTCGCCCATCGTCACGGTCTCGTAGTCGAGCCAGCCGAGCTGGAGCTTCTCCCAGGCACCGATGTCGCCCGGCTTCTCGCCCAGGGCGTCACCCTTGGCCCCGAGCCGGCTCTGCGCCATCAGCGACCACCACTCCACGGCGTTACCCACGCCACCGGAGATGTCGTAGTTGTCGGGCAGCCCCAGGTCGTGGCCGTACTCGTGGGCGAACACGCTGAGCCCGCCGTTCTCCGGCTGGATCGTGTAGTCACCCACCCACAGGCCGGTGTCGCCGATCTGGGTGCCGCCCAGCTTGTTGTCCGCCGGGCCGGTGCTGCCGGCCTGGTTGTAGTTGACGTACCAGCGGTGGCTCCAGATCGCGTCCTCGCCCTGCTGCGGGTCACCGTCGGCCTGGTCGCCACCGGCGTGCACGATCTGGAAGTGGTCGAGGTAACCGTCCGGCTCGTTGAAGTCGCCGTCACCGTCGTAGTCGTACCGGTCCCACTGGTCGAACTCGGCCACCGCCGCCTTGATCTGGGCGTCGGTCTGGCCGGCGGCCTTCTGCTCGTCCACCCACGCGCTCAGCGCGTCTTCGAGCAGGGCCCAGGTGTTGCTGCACGTGGACGACGCGCACGGGTAGCCGTTCGAGCGGCCGTACCGGGCCTCGTTGTACGGCACCTTGACCCAGTCGGTCACTGTGCCGTCCACGCTGTAGCGGCCCGACGACTGCGTCTCGTAGTACGTCTTCAGCGAGTCGCCGTCACCGAAATAAAGGTCCTGGTAGTGCTTCTGGTTGTAGTCCGCCTGCCAGACCGTGGAGTTGTCGTCCTTGGCCGGCTCCGGGATCTTGTTGTGCAGCGGCCCCTCGAACGTGGTCGGCCCGGCCGTGGTCGGGTCGGTGTCCTGGTCGGGGTAGTTCGGGTGCCGCTGGTCGCCGAACTCGGCCAGCACCACGAAGATCCGGTCGGTCTGCTCCCGGGCCAGCTCGACGTACTTGTCGTCGTCCTTGCCCTTGCTGCCGGTCAGCTTCACGACCTGGCTGCCGTTCTTCTCCTGCACCGTCGCGTCGCCGTTCATCACCTGCGCCAGCGCCGACTGCCGCAGGGCCGTGGCCTTGTCCTGCTGCGGGCTGCTCAAGGCATCGGTGCCGGCGACCTGATCGACGTCGTTGACGGCGGGCTGCCCCAAGGGCGCGGCTGCCACCGCCGTACCGGGAAGCGCGAGAGCCGCGCTCCCGGCCAGTGAGAGGGTCGCTAGACCCACCAGGACCTTTCGCACACAGACCTCCGAGTCCAGCGATCCCACGGTCCAGGCGCCGAGGGATTCTGTGGAGAACCTAAGCAAACTATGTGCGTCCCTTAAAGGTGTTTGCGGTAACTAATCTGGTTCGCGGCAAAAAATTGCGTTACAACCCCTTCGTCACAGGACGGCGCCCCCGGGATCGTCCCGAGGGCGCCGTCCTGCCGATGAACCGTGATCAGGGAGTGGTGACCTTGATCGTCATCTGCGTCTTCTTCTGATCCAGCACCTCGATCCGCACTCCCGCACCACGCACCTTCACGCCGTGGTCGAGCTGGACCGGGTCGAAGTAGTTCTGTGTGTCGTCGAACACCGGGTTGCCGGGCAGCCGGCCGACCCGGGCCTTCTCCCCGTCGTCGTGCAGGCCGATGCGGTCGGTCTTCTTCAGGCCGAACGGCGCGTCGTACATCTGCACCCGGGCCCGCCAGGGATCGCCGTCACTCTGGAACAACGGCGCCGGATGGGCGTCCACGTAGAGGTTGCGGCCCTCCCCCGGGTGCTGACTGACGCTGTTGTCGGACTGCGACAGGTCCCAGTAGGAGATGAGAAGCCCTTCCTGGTAAGGGAAGTGCTCCACGTAGTCCGGCTTGGTGGAGGCCCAGCCGAAGTTGTACGGGCCGGTCTTCAGGTACCGGTCGTAGCTCACGTGCGACCGGTGGCCGGCGATGTAGTAGTTGTCGTAGGCGAGCGTCTCGGAGCCGTTCGTCCGGCTGAAACCGTCCGCGGTCCAGGCGCTGTCGTCCTGCTCGGCGCCGTCCTCGAAGACCGTGGCGACCTTGATGTCGTCCAGGAACAGCCCGTCCGGCAGCCCTTCCACCTCGCCGCCGACGGCCGGGTCGGTGCGGTAGCGGAACCGCAGCTTCACCGTCTTGCCGGCGAAGGCCGACAGGTCGAACGTGGCCGGCTCCCAGCCACCGCTGTACCCCTCGATCCCGTTGCCCTCATCGGATTTCGTGATCGAGCCGGGCAGCGCCGTGAAGCCGCCACCGGCGTCCACCTCCACGAAGGCCTGGTCGCAGACCTCGTCGCCGCAGCTCTCGATGTTCCAGTCGGCCTGGAAGGTCAGCTGCGGCTTGCCGGCCGGCAGCTTCACCGAGCGGGTCAGGGTGCTGTCCAGGTCGTCGCCCGATCCGCTCCACCATTCATAGCTTCCGGTCAGGGGTTTCACCAGCTGCCGGGTGACCTGCTTGGGCGGCAGCACCACCACCGCGGCCTGGGCCCGGGCGGTGTTGTACTCCTCCGGGCCGAGCTCGATCACCCGCTCCTTGCGGTCGGGCGGCACGATCTCGTAGTCCAGCCAGCCCAGGAACAGCTTGTTCCACGCGCCGAGATCACCGGCCCGGGTGCCGATCGGCTCGCCCTGGCCGCTCAGACGGCTCTGCGCCATCAGCGACCACCACTCCACCGCGTTGCCCACACCGCCGGCGATGTCGTAGTCGTCGGGCAGCCCCAGGTCGTGGCCGTACTCGTGGGCGAACACGTCCATCCCGCCGTTCTCCGGCTGCATCGTGTAATCGCCCACCCACAGCCCGGTTCCACCGATCTGCGTGCCGCCGAGCCGGTTGCCCGCCGGGCCGGTGCTGCCGGTCGGGTCGAGGTTCACGAACGACCGGTGACTCCAGATCGCGTCCTCACCCTGCTGCGGGTCCCGGTCGGCCTGGTCGCCACCGGCGTGCACGATCTGGAAGTGGTCGATGTACCCGTCCGGCTCGTTGAAGTTCCCGTCACCGTCGTGGTCGTAGCGGTCCCACCGGTCGAACCCGGCCACGTCCTGCTTGATCTGGGCGTCGGTGCGGCCTGCCGCCTTCTGCTGCGCCACCCACGCAGTCAGGGCGTCCCCGAGCAGGGCGTAGGTGTTGGAGCAGACGATCCCGCCGCACGGGAAGCCGTTCGAGCGGCCGTACCGGGCCTCGTTGTACGGCACCTTGACCCAGTCGGTCACCTCGCCGTCCACGCTGTAGCGGCCCGAGGACTGCGTCTCGTAATAGGTCTTCAGCGACTCGGCGCCCGGCCAGTCGCCGAAATACAGGTCCTGGTAATGCTTCCGGTCGTAGTCCGGCTGCCAGACCGTGCGGTTGTCGTCCGGCCCGGGTCGCGGGATCCGGTTGTGCAGCGGCCCGTCGAAGGTGGCCGGCCCGGGCGTCGTCGGGTCGGTGTCCTGGTCCGGGTAGTCCGGGTGCCGCTGGTCGCCGAACTCGGCCAGTACCACGAAGATCCGGTCGGTCCGTTCCCGGGCCAGTTCGACGTACTGCCCGTCGTCGTCCCCGTTGCCCCTGGCGTCACGGGCGCTGAGGGTCTTCACCCCGTCGCCCGCCAGTTTCACCACCTTGCTGCCGTTGATCTCCTGAACCTCGGCCTCACCGTTCAGCACCTGGCTGAGGGCCTTCTCCTTGAGGGCCCGGGCCTTCTCCTGCAACGGCACCGCCAGGTCGTCGTGCACCACCTGTTCGGCACGGGCGCCGTCGGGCGGCGCCACCGGGGTCACGGCTCTGGTCGCGACCGGGGCCCCGGTCGCAGCCGAGGCCCCGGTGGCGCCGGCGGTCAGCGCGGAGCCCCCGATCACGGCCACACTCACTAGTCCCAGCAGGACTTTTCGATTCAATTCGTCCCCCGACGATCTGGTCGACCCGCCTCGTCCCCCATGTGACGAGGTCCCGCCAGATCCTGCCGGTCGGGCGCGGAAGGCGTCCCGCGTGTCACCGCGCATTGATCCGTTTGCCCGGCCGCCCGCACGCAAACGGACGAGGCGGCCCGGTCCCGTTTCCGGGGCCGGACCGCCTCAGCGTTCTGGTCGGTGGTTCAGGCCGACTTGTCGCGCCGCTCCCGCGGCTTGCGCACCGGCGCCTCACGCGGCACCAGCGTCGGGTTCACGTTCTCCAGCACCACCTCACGCGTGACCACGCAGCGGGCCACGTCGTCACGGCTGGGCACGTCGAACATCACCGGCAGCAGCACCTCTTCGACGATGGCCCGCAGGCCTCGTGCCCCGGTGCCCCGCAGGATCGCCTGGTCGGCGATCGCCGCGAGGGCGTCCTCGGTGAACTCCAGCTCCACGCCGTCGATCTCGAACATCCGCTGGTACTGCTTGACCAGGGCGTTCTTCGGCCGGGTGAGGATGCGCACGAGCGCCTCCCGGTCGAGGTTCGAGACCGTGGTGATCACCGGCAGACGACCGATGAACTCGGGGATCAGCCCGAACTTCAGCAGGTCTTCCGGCATCACGTCGGCGTACGAGTCGGCGTCGGCCTTGGGCTGGTGCAGCGGGGCACCGAAACCGATGCCGCGCTTGCCCACCCGAGACTGGATGATCTGGTCCAGCCCGGCGAACGCCCCACCCACGATGAACAGCACGTTGGTGGTGTCGATCTGGATGAACTCCTGGTGCGGGTGCTTACGGCCACCCTGCGGCGGCACCGACGCGGTGGTGCCCTCCAGAATCTTCAGCAGGGCCTGCTGAACACCCTCGCCGGAGACGTCCCGGGTGATCGACGGGTTCTCCGACTTGCGGGCGATCTTGTCGACCTCGTCGATGTAGATGATCCCGGTCTCGGCCTTCTTGACGTCGTAGTCCGCCGCCTGGATCAGCTTCAGCAGGATGTTCTCGACGTCTTCACCCACGTAACCGGCCTCGGTGAGGGCGGTCGCGTCGGCGATGGCGAACGGCACGTTCAGCATCTTGGCCAGGGTCTGGGCCAGATACGTCTTGCCGCAGCCGGTCGGGCCGATCAGGAGGATGTTCGACTTGGCGATCTCGACCGGCTCGTCGCCGCGCCGGCCGGGCTCGCCCGCCTGGATCCGCTTGTAGTGGTTGTAGACCGCCACCGCGAGCGACTTCTTCGCCGGCGTCTGCCCGACCACGTACTGCTCGAGGAAGTCGAAGATCTCCTTCGGCTTCGGCAGCTCGACCAGGCCGAGTTCGCTGGCCTCGGCCAGCTCCTCCTCGATGATCTCGTTGCACAGGTCGATGCACTCATCGCAGATGTAGACGCCGGGACCGGCGATGAGCTTCTTGACCTGCTTCTGGCTCTTTCCGCAGAACGAGCACTTCAGCAGGTCGCCACCGTCTCCGATGCGTGCCACGCGCTGTCCTTCCTCCGGGGGGCTTGCTGGCGGTCGCCCGTCGGCATTCGACCGGCCCCAGCACCATTCAACGCCACTGGGACGCCGCTGTCAGCGGCACCCCCTGTTCAGTCGGCGTGTCAGGCGCCGGGCGGGGGCGGCGTGGAGACCTGCACGCCCTTACGGCTGGTGAGCACCTGATCGACCAGCCCGTACTCCAGGGCCTGCTGAGCGGTCAGGATCTTGTCGCGCTCGATGTCTTTCTGCACCTGCTCCGAGGTCTTGTTGGAGTGCAGTGCGATGGTGTCTTCGAGCCAGGTGCGCATGCGCAGCACCTCGTTGGCCTGGATCTCGATGTCCGAGGCCTGGCCGTAGTCGCCACCCGACATCGCCGGCTGGTGGATCAGCACCCGGGCGTTCGGCAGCGCCAGGCGCTTGCCCTTGGTGCCGGCCGCCAGGAGCACGGCGGCGGCCGAGGCCGCCTGGCCCAGGCACACCGTCTGGATCTCCGGCTTGACGTACTGCATGGTGTCGTAGATTGCCGTAAGAGCCGTGAACGAGCCACCCGGGCTGTTGATGTACAGGGTGATGTCGCGGTCCGGGTCCTGGCTCTCCAGCACGATCAGCTGCGACATGATGTCGTCGGCCGAGGCGTCGTCCACCTGCACGCCGAGGAAGATGATGCGGTCCTCGAACAGCTTCGTGTACGGGTCCATCCGCTTGAAGCCGTAGGCCGTGCGCTCCTCGAAGTTCGGGAGCACGTAGCGGCTGCTGGGCGCCGCGATCTGCGGGGCGGCGCTGCGACCGGAACCCGGCAGGTGAAGGCCTGCGTGGTGGTCGGGGTAGCTCATCGGGTCACTCCTGTCCGGGAGGTCTTGCTGGGGTGGGGACGTGCGGATCGGGCTGCCGGTGCTGCTGAACTGCTCATGCTGCTCAGGCGCCGGTACCGCCGCCACCGCTGACGTCACGGGCGGAGCGGACCACGTGGTCGACAATGCCGTATTCCAGGGCTTCCTGCGCGGTGAACCAGCGGTCGCGGTCGGAGTCCTTGGTGATGGTCTCGACCGTCTGCCCGGTCTGCTCGGCGATCAGCTCGGCCATCTGCCGCTTGATGTGCAGGATCTGCTCGGCCTGGATCTTGATGTCGGTCGCCGAGCCACCGATGCCGCCCAGCGGCTGGTGCATCATCACGCGGGCGTGCGGGGTGGCGGAACGCTTGCCCTTGGCACCCGCGGTGAGCAGGAACTGCCCCATCGACGCCGCCAGGCCCATCGCGATGGTCGCGACGTCGCAGGAGACGTACTGCATGGTGTCGTAAATCGCCATGCCGGCGGTCACCGAGCCACCGGGCGAGTTGATGTAGAGGTAAATGTCCTTGTTCGGGTCTTCCGCCGCGAGCAGCAGCATCTGGGCGCAGATCGCGTTCGCGTTCTCATCGCGCACCTCGGACCCGAGGAAGATGATCCGGTCTTTCAGCAGGCGGTTGTAGACGTGGTCGTCGTAACCCATACCGGGCGACGCCGTGCGGGCCACCGGCTGGTCGAACGAATTCGTCGCCGGGTTGCTCCCCGGAACGATCAAGTGGCTCACGATGTCGCTCCCCAAAACGTTGGCACCAATCCCCGGGCTACCGGGGAGTCCGGGTGACCACCCGGTGCATTGACCCTAACGCGGACCACTCCCGGTGATCCTCCCCTACCGGCCGTTGTTCGCTGTGGGCGCATCAGGGCCAACGGTGCATCAGCCAGATGGCCTCTGACCAGGCGACACGCTGATCGTGACGGGCGCGCCACCGCGACAACGGGCGTCAATCGGCAGTTTTCGCACGCTCTTTTAACGGTGGACGGCGAGAACCGGGATCTGCGGAAAGCAGAACCGGCACCCCGAGCGGGTCAACTGCCCTGGGGTGCCGGTTCTGCTTTCTTGGCGTGAGCTGTGGATCAGAGGGTCGGCAGCGCCGCCGGGTCGGACGAGGAGGCCTTCTTGCTCTCGGTCTCCTCGGTGCTCTCGGCCTCGACGACCTCGGCCTCGCCGGCCTCCTCCGCCTCGGGGCTGGCCGGGAAAAGGGCGGACAGGTCGATGGCGTTGCCCGACTCGTCCTTCACCGTGGCGCGCTCGAGCACCTGGGCGAGGGCCTTGCGGCGGCCGACCTCGGCCACCATCGACGGCACCTGGCCGGCCGAGTCGACGGCCTTGATGAACTCGTTCGGGTCCATCCGGTACTGCTGGGCGCTGGCGAGCAGGTACTCGATCAGCTCCTGCTGGCCGACCTGGACCTCTTCCTTCTCGGCGATCGCGTCGAGGAGGAGCTGGGCCTTGAACGCCTTGCGGGCCTCGACCTCGACCTCCTCGCCGTGCGGGTCGCCCTCTTCCTTGCCCTCCTGCTCGAGGTGCTGCTTGACCTCGGCGGCGATGATGCCGTCGGGCACGGGGATCTCGACACCCTCGAGCAGCTTCTCGAGCAGACGCTCGCGGGCCTGGATGCCCTGCTGGTACTTCGCCTCCTGCTCGGCCTGCTCGGAGAGGCTGGCGCGCAGCTCCTCCAGCGTGTCGAACTCGGACGCCATCTGGGCGAACTCGTCGTCGGCCTCGGGCAGCTCGCGCTCCTTCACCGACTGCACGGTGACGGTGACGTGGGCTTCCTCACCGGCGCGCTCGCCACCGGCCAGCGGGGAGTCGAACGTGGTGGTCTCGCCGGCCGACAGGCCCGGGAGCACGTCGTCCATGCCGGCCAGCATCTCGCCGGAGCCGACCCGGTAGGACACACCCTTGACCGAGTCGATCTCCTCGTCGCCGATCTTGGCGGAGATGTCGATACTGAGGAAGTCGCCCTCGGCGGCCGGGCGCTCGACGGTGACCAGCGAGCCGAAGCGCTCGCGCAGCGTGTCGAGACGCTCGTCGACCTGCTCGTCGCCGATCTTCACGTCTTCGACGGTGACCTCGACGGCGTCGAGCTCGGGCAGCTCGAACTCGGGACGGACGTCGACCTCGGCGGTGAAGGCGAGGTCGCCACCCTCGGCCGGGTCGGGAACGGAGGTCACGTCGACCTCGGGCTGGCCCAGCGGGCGGATCTCGGTCTCCTGCACGGCCTGCGTGTAGAAGCCGGGAAGCGCGTTGTTCACGGCCTCCTCGATCACGACGCCGCGGCCGAACCGCTGGTCGATGATGCGCGGCGGCACCTTGCCCTTACGGAAGCCGGGGACGGTGACCTGCGACGCGATGTTCTTGTAGGCCGCGTCCATGCTCGGCTTGAGTTCGTCGAAGGGCACCTCGACGGTGAGCTTGACCCGGGTGGGGTTGAGGGTCTCGACGGCGCTCTTCACGAGGGGACTTCTCCTGGCCTTTGGACAACTGAGGACGATGGCCGCGATGTCGCCCCGGTCCGGCTGTCGCTTCGCGCGTGCCCGAGAGCAGATCGGCATCATGGCCTTCGGCACATCCTAGCCGCGCCGGGAAGACGCGCAGGACATGCCCGGGCCGCCCGTGCCGATTTCTCGGCCGGGCAGCTGGATCAGGACTATGACCAGCCCTGATGCCAACGCATCGCTGCGCTCGTCGGGGTACCCGGATTCGAACCGGGGGCCTTCCGCTCCCAAAGCGGACGCGCTACCAAGCTGCGCCACACCCCGCCAACCCGCCGCCGGAGGCCCATCGTGTGCGACCGACCGGGTGACAGGCAGTAGGCTACGACACGACGGCTGAGCCGTTCGCCAGGTTTCCGGGTTTGCCTCGGGAACCTGACGGGCGAATCAGCACGTGCGGGTGTAGCTCAATGGTAGAGCCCCAGCCTTCCAAGCTGGTCATGCGGGTTCGATTCCCGTCACCCGCTCCACGACGAAGGGCCAGGTCGGAGGCGCATCGCCTCCGACCTGGCCCTTCGTCGTGGAGAGGACCATCGGCCGCCGGGCCACATGGGCCACCGACGGGCCATAGTTCTGCGCAGAACCACTCTGTCCTGGTGTCGTGCTTAATACTGGTCAGGTGGAGAAGCGAGCGAGTTACATGCGACGACGCCCGGTCGCGCTCCCCCAGTGCCTGGCTGAGCTCTCAGGTCCGGTACACGGCCAGATCGAACTACCACTGACCCTGGCCTGGACCGGCCGCCGCACCTACGACCTGGACTCCCCTGCCGACCTCGCAGTGCTCTACGAACGCATCATCGTCGAGGCAACCGGCAGCTCCGACCTGGAAGCCCTGCTGAACGAGGCACTACTCACCCGCATCTGGCACCTGCTCTACCTGCCCGCCCAGACGCGCAACCGCTGGGAATCCGAGTTCCCTGAGCTTGCCCAGGCCGCATAAACCACCTCGATGGACGACTTCCACGAGCATCTGGCCCGCACAGCACTGGCTCGTATCGGCCGGTTCGGCTTCGCCCCGGCCGGCGGATACGCCGTCCAGGCCCACGGTTTCCTCGAACGCCTTTCCGAAGACATCGACCTCTTCACGACCGTGGACGCCGAAGAGCACTTCGATGCTGCGGTCGCCGAAGCGATCGGTGCCTATGAAAGCGTCGGCCTCAATGTCGTGATTGCCATTCAGCAGCCAGGTTTCGCCCGGCTGGTAGTGACCGATCCGGCGGGTGCCCGATCCTCCAAGGTGGAACTGGGAGTGGACTGGCGGGCACACCCACCGGCGACCCTCGATGTCGGGCCGGTGCTGCACCAGGACGACGCCGTCGCGAACAAAGTCACCGCCCTCTACTCACGAGCTCAAACGCGCGACTACATCGATGTCGACGCGGCTCTGACCTCTGGCCGGTACACCGGACCCGAACTGCTCGCCCTGGCACTCGAGCACGACCCTGGCTTCGAGCCCAAGCTCTTCGCCAACGCGCTCCACGCCGTGCGTCGCCTTCCAGCCGCCGAGTTCGCGGCCTACGGCCTCGACGAGCAAGCGACGGCCGACCTCACCTCGCGACTGACAACCTGGGCAATCACCATCACCGACCCCTGACCGAGGTCGGCGCCGTGCCAGATACGTGCCATATCGGGAGGACATGTGAGCGCGCTCCAGGCTGCTCAGAGCATCCGACGACGCCGAGAATGCGCGGGTGGAGCCACCGCATCGAGGGCTTCTGAGCTAATCGTGCGGGTTCGATCCTGATCAGCGAGGCCCCGTTGACCGCCCAGCTCCCGCCGAGCATCCGCCCCGCCGTCCGGACCCTGTGGGACTACCACGACCTGCACCACGTCCTGAAACCCTCCGACGTCGGGATCGGCCTCGGAAGTCACGACCTGGGCGTGTCCACCTGCACGGCCCAGCTCTACTTGGCCGGCACCATCCCGCTGATCGTGTTCACCGGCGCGAACGCCCCCACGACCCTCGAGCGGTTCCCCCGGGGAGAGGCGGTCCACTACCGGGAGCACGCGCTGAGCCTTGGTGTGCCGGATGAGGTGATCCTGGTCGAGCCCGAGGCCCGGAACACGGGCGACAACATCACGCTGACACGGGAACTCCTGCGAAGCCACGGGACCGAGCCGAAGTCCCTCACGCTGGTCTCGCGCCCGTATCAACAGCGCCGGGCGTACGCGACGTGCCGCAAGCTGTGGCCGGAGGTCGAGACCGTGCAGTGCGCCTCCCTGCCTCTGGCCCTGGACGACTACGTGGCCGGCATCGGGGACGCCGACCGCGTGGTGAACATGCTCGTCGGCGACACCCAGCGGATCGAGGTCTACGCCGAAAAGGGTTTCGCCATCGAGCAGCCCATGCCCGACGAGGTGCGCGATGCCTTCCGCCAGCTCGTCGAGGCCGGGTACACGTCCCGTCTGATCTGACGGCTCACCGGACGCGGACCGCTCTGCTGCTGCGTTGACCTTTGAGAAGTCAAGGCGACCGCTTCGTGGCCGCACCCGCCGGGCGTCCCAGTGTCTAGCGCCCCAGCAAGGTCGCCGGGGCTAACCAATTCTGGCGGCGGTAACCACGCCGTCCACCAACCAGAGATTGGTCCGGTCCGGCCGAAGATCCATCCGAAGGTATTGACACCTGCCATCGATGGCCACCGCGCGAGTGGTCCGACCGAGAGCTGCTTCATGACGGTCAGCCTCAGGGCGCGACCTCCCTACGACGTCCGGCACGTCTGGGTAGGGACTGCCGATGCGGCACACCGCGGGTCGCGCTCCACTCGGTCCGACAGTGCCATCGATTGCCGCTGAAGCGGACGGACGCACCACGGCCTCTTCGGAGGTGACGGATCGGTTCCCAGAGCAGCCAGCCGGCAACATGGCAACGATGCTGAGCGTCCAGGCCACTGAAGAGAGTCGTCTCATCCTCACGGAATCGGAGCACAGTTCAACGCGCTTGACAGGCTAATCACCTGAGGCGCACGGCTCACCTTCCGGTACGTTCCCAGCCCCGATTCCGGAAGCCGACCCACTCCAGAATGCGCTTGGTCCCGGCCCGTACAGCAAAATCGGCTGTGTTCCCGAACTGGCCGAAGTCCTGACTCTCACTGCTGCCCGACTCCTGCCAGCGGATCTCTAGACGAGAGGCCGCAGGCTCGGCACACCGGCGAGAGCATCTCCTTCAGACGAAATCATCTCCGGCACAAAGACATTCGGCCCGTCTCGGCCACTCTGACGTCACGCCCTCACCAGCAGCGGCGCGCGTAGGAGCAGGCGCGGTGCGCCTCGCTGCCGCCGCCTCTGGACGAGTACGTCAGCAGCAATTGGTGGACGCCGGTGGCACCTCACGTCTGATCTGAGAGTTCTCACCGGGAAACGTGAGGACGGCGCTACCCTGGAACGGCGATCGCATCGTCAAGGGCCTAT
The DNA here is from genome assembly GCF_018499875.1 of Kineosporia corallincola. GTDB lineage: Bacteria > Actinomycetota > Actinomycetes > Actinomycetales > Kineosporiaceae > Kineosporia > Kineosporia corallincola. The sequence goes on from NZ_JAHBAY010000018.1 coordinate 74,103, forward strand.
GGGAACGAAGGCGCAGGGATCCGCCGGTGGCCACGCGCCGCCGGAAGCACTGTAACCCGCAAGGGGCGAGCCGGTTCGAGTCCGGTATTCGGTGCGGTCGCTTCCCATCACGGACGCCATACTCACCTTCCATGGATCTCGACGAGTACCAGCGTGGTGCCCTGCGCACAGCGGCGCCGCGCGACCGGAAGAACGAGCTGCTGCACCTGGTGCTCGGTCTGGCGGGTGAGTCGGGCGAGGTGGCCGAGAAGTTCAAGAAGTGGGTGCGCGACCTGGACAGCGACGAGTCCCGGCTCGACCGGGCCGGTGTGGCCGGGGAACTCGGCGACGTGCTCTGGTACGTGGCCGTTCTCGCCGATCACCTCGACCTCTCCCTCGACGACATCGCGGCGGCCAATCTAGCCAAACTGGCCGACCGGCAACGACGTCAGGTGCTGGGCGGCAGCGGCGACGACCGCTGACACCCGCTCGCACCGCGGCTCAACCGGCCTCCGGCCCCGGTTCAGGTCCGGTGTCCTGCCCCGAGTGCTGCATCCGTCCCAGTGACCAGCCGTCGACCGCGGCCAGGCGACCGCGCCACAGGATGCCGCCCTCGGGCACCAGGCCGTCCGGGCCGGACAGGAGCCGGGCGGCGGCCAGATGGATCCACTCCGGCGACCGGACCAGGCTCATGGCCGCCGCGTAGTCGTCGGCCACCGTCGCCATCGCCTCGCCGGCCCGGGCCCGGTCCGCGCGCCGGCCCCGGTACTCGTCACCGAGGCTCGCGAACACCGCGGCCAGGGCGGCCTCAGCGGCCGGGGCGGGCCGGGCTCTGTCGGTGCCCGGCCGGATGACCTCGTCCATCAGCTCGGCCCACCGCCACGAGGCGACCAGGGTGCCCGAGATGACCAGGCCGTTGATCGTCAGCATCACGCCGGGTTCGAACACCGACGCCGTCTCCTGCGCCTCGGCGATGTCGACCAGGGCGACCAGCGCCTCGTCCACCGGGCCTGCGTGCTCCGCCATGGGTCCGCAGCGTAGCCGGGCCGGGCTGCCCGTCCACCGGAATGTCGAGGTGGCTCACGGCGTCCGTGTCCGCCCCGGCGGCGGTTGTCAGCAACGTGGTGACCTGACGCCGGTGGGCACGGTTGACCTGCCGCTTCCCGTGCGGGCGGGGCAGGCGGGCGCACTCGTCGTCGAGGTGACCGCGGCGGCGGTCACGGGCCTGGTTCAGGAGTTTCTTCTGCTGCGGGGTCATCCTTGCCCCGCTCCGTGTCGTCATGACGCAGAAGCATCACCGCCCCGGGCCCGGCGCGCAACGAATTATTTCTCCGCCCCCGGCGGGCGCTGCGCCTGCACCTGATGCTCCACGTCGCGAAACCCCAGCGCCCGGTAGAGCCTGATCGCGTGATAGCCGGGATCGGCCACCATGACCAGCTTTTCGGCCTCCAGCCGGTCGAGGCCCCAGCAGCCCAGCCGGTGCACCAGCGCGGAGGCCAGGCCCTGACGGCGGAAGTCCGGGTGGGTCTCGACGTTCTGGAACCGGGCCACCCCGAGGCCGTCGCTGAAGAGGCCTGCTCCGCAGCGCATCTCACCGTGGACGAAGGCCCCGAACCAGGCCCCGTGCCCGGCCTCGACGCCGGACCGGTACTCCGCCGCCTTGCGGGCCGCGAACTCGGCGAAGGCGGGATTGTCACCGGCCCCGTGCAGCGCCAGCCGCAGGCGCACCAGCTGCGCCCAGTCGTCGTCGCCCCGCAGCGCCCGGATCTCGGCGTGATCGGCCGGCCCGGCCGGCGGAACCAGAGCGGTGGCGGTCATCACGGTGTCGACCAGAATCTCGAAGCCGAGCGCCGCCAGGCCCGCGCCGTCCTCAATTTCGCCGTCCACGTTGTCGAGCCCCAGGGCCACGTGCGCGGCCTGCGGGAACTCCCGGGCGAACTCGGCCACCCAGCCCGGCCACTCCCCCACCTGCGGCCGCTCCCGCAACAGCAGGTAATTACCCCACCAGTAGTGCGGATTGGCCGGGGTGCGCACGACCAGGTGCGAACCCCGGTCCGACACCTGGGAACCGCCCAGGCGACGCATCATCAGGTCAGTGCGATAGCCGAGTGAGGTCACCTCCACGGCCGGAATTCTAGTGATCACCCCTCGCCCGGAGACGCTCCTCGAAAGAACGGTGCAGATCCGGGGCCATGGAGTGCCGTCAGCACGCCGGCAATCCCGGGGCCTCCTCCGGCTCGGTGCGGATCCCGATCAACGAAACCGCGTGCCTGACCCGGCTCAGCACCTCGTCCCCCGTGGCCCCGGTCGCCATCACCCAACCGCACCGGTCGTCCGATCCGCTCAACGGAACCACCAGATCCCCGACCGCCACCATGGTTTCGCAGGCTGTCACCCCCGGTGCCGCCGCGGCCCGGTCCCATCCCTCCAGCGCCGTCACCCGGCCGGGCCGGGCGGTCACGAACCACACCGCCGCCGCACCGGATCCCGTGCCGACCACGGCGGGCTCGCGCTTCGCGATCTGGCGGGCGAACAGATCACGCGGGTCCGCACCGATCACCGACCGCACCAGATCGTTGATCCCGTCACCGCCGTAACGGTTGTGGGACTCGACCACGCGCGGGCCGGCCGGGGTGAGGATGAGTTCCGTGTGTGCCGGCCCGTCGACGAGCCCCACCCTGCCGAGGAACTCGCGGGTGGCCTCGACGAGCGCGTCCCGATCGGCGGCGCTCACCCGGGCCGGCACCAGGTGCCCGGCCTCTACCAGATTCTCCCCGACGAACTTCTCGGTCACCTCCAGCACCTGGTGCACCCCTTCGAAGCTCAGGGTCTCGACACTGAATTCCGGTCCGTTCAGGAACTCCTCGGCCAGCAGTGTTCCCGGCCGGTCCTCGATCCGGGCCCTGACACCGGGCAGGTCCTGCGGTCCACGCAGCACCACGACCCCTTCGCTGCCGGTGCCGTCCCGCGGCTTGACGATCACCGGGAACCCGGCCTCCTGCACGAAGAACCGCAGATCCTCGGGCGTCTCGAGCAACCGGGCCAGCACCCCGGCACCGTTCGCGGCGAGGACCTGGCGCATCACGGCCTTGTCCTTCAGCATCAGGACGGTCTCCAGCGAGTTCGGCCCGAGCCCCAGGGCGTGGTTGATCCGGGCAGCGCACGAGAGGAACCGCTCACGCAGCGAGACCACCCGACTGAAGGGCGAATCCTGATGCAGCGCAGTGGCTCTGCGCACCCAGAAGTCCTCGTCGACGGTGTCCGCCAGCCATGCCTCGGCACACACCGCCTGATGACCTCCGGTGAACTCGTCGGGAGTGCCGGCGAAAATCACCCGGACCCCGGCCCGGTGGAGCGCCCTCGGCAGACGGGTGCCGCCCCCCAGCACGAGAACGGTCGGTGGCTCGCTCATGAAACGCCTTCCGGTACAGGTGCCGAGGGAACGGGGACGAGACGGATCGCCACCCCGGCGACGGCGAAGATCAACCCGGCCAGCACCCAGCCGGCACCGCCCGCCAGCGGGCAGAGCGTGAGCAGGACCACGGGGGCCAGGGCGTTGCCGGCGCCCACGCCGGTGCCGAAAACGCCCTGATACCGGCCGATCGCATGGTCCGGGGCCAGCTCGTAGGAGAACTCGAAAGAGGCTGCCGCGTGCCACAGTTCGCCCAGAGTGTAGACGGCCGTGGTCACCAGGAGCGCGACCGTGGCCCACCAGGCCGAGAGATGGGCGGTGAGCGCGAACGCCGAGCAGGTGATCAGGAACACCGCGCCCGAACGGGCGAACCACCGGCGGGCCCCGGCCAGACCCGTCGCGGCCCGGCTGGCGGCCACCTGCAACATGACGATCATGACGGTGTTCAGCACGAGCAACCCGGACACCACCCAGGCCGGGGCCCGGGTGTACTGCACCACCCAGATCGGCAGCACCGTCGCCAGCACGCCGTAATGCATTGTCATCACACCGTTGACCGCCGTCACCGCCAGGTAGCGGACGTCCGGGAAGTTCCCGGACGGGCCCCCACCGGGCGCGGGCGGAACCGGCGCGAACCTCGGCAGGAACAGCCCGAAGACGCAGGCCGCCAGCGCGAAGGTGAGAGCATCCAGCAGCAGGGTGGAGCGGTAGGCCGCAGATGTGTCGAACTGCACGGCGACCCCGGCCGCCAGTGCCCCCAGCGACACGCTCAGATTCGTGGCCGAGCGGATCATCGCCCGCAGCCGCGCCCGGTCCTGCCCACCGATTCTTCCGGTCAGCACGCTGCGCAGTGTGCGGCTGGCCTGCTCGGTGACCCCGCTCAGGGTGGCGACCAGGAGAAATCCGGCGACATCGCGCACGACGACCAGCAGGGCCATCCAAACCGCCTCGGCCAGCAGAAAGACCACCGCCAGCCGCCGGGGATCGAACCGGTCTGCCAGGTGCCCGACCGGGATCCCCACCGCCAGGCCGACCACACCGGCCACGCTCAGGCCCGCCCCGACCTGCCCCAGCGGAAGCCCGACCACCCGGACCAGATAGATGACGCCCACCACATGGAACAGCCCGGATCCGAAGCTGTTGACGAAAGCCCCTGCCAGGAGGTGTCTCCCGGGTCCCGGGGCAGGAAGGAAGTCAGTCCGCCGGGGTATCACCCGGCGTAGAGGGAGCACGAACCGCACACCGCCAGCAATCTCATCCGTGGTTCGCACCAGCCGTGACACGAGCCCTGTCGACTCGGACCGATCCGGCCGAGACGCCCAAATCGGGCTTATCACTCATAGTCCGCAAGTCACATTCGGTCAACTATTGACGGAACACTGGGTGACGCTTAGTTTACCGAGCCGTAGGAGGATTCCGGCCTGCTCCTGCCCGAGCTCGATCAGGCCGTGTCGGCCCGACTGTTTCGGCAGGCCGCCCCTGTTCACTTCACCGACCGTCGGCCGCGGCACCCCTTTGCCGAGACCGACCGCAGTGCGCCGTCAGCACGAGGAGATGCTCTTGATGGACGTTTACGACATCGTCGGGGTCGGCTTCGGCCCCTCGAACATCGCGGTCGCCATTGCCGCCGAGGAGTCAGGAACACCGCTGTCCATGGCGTTCTTCGACCGCCGGGAGAAGTTCTCCCGGCACGCCGGGCTGATGTTCGACGGCGCAGAGATGCAGGTTTCCTTCTTGAAAGACCTTGTCACCCAGCGCAATCCGCGAAGCCGCTTCTCGTTCCTCAACTACCTCACCGAGCGTGGCCGGCTGGCCGACTTCATCAACCTGCGCAGCTTCTACCCCACCCGGGTGGAGTTCAACGACTACTACACCTGGGCCGCCGGGCAGTTCGAGAACTCCGTTCACTGGAGCAGCGAAATCGTCTCGGTGGCACCGGTGCCGGACGACGGAGCCGATGACGTCGAGTACCTCGAGGTCACGGTCGAGGACACGGCCACCGGTTCCCGGCGGACGGTGCGCACCCGCAACCTGGTGATCGCCCCGGGTGGGTCACCACGCGTACCCGAGGGCGTTCACCCCGGGAGCCGGGTGTTCCACGCCAGTCAGACCGCCGACCGGCTGGCCCGTGACTTCACGGATCACGAGGCGCCCTATCACTTCAACATCGTCGGTGGTGGCCAGACCGCGGCCGATGTGTTCATCCATCTGCGCCGCAGCTACCCGCAGGCCCGGATCACCACCAGCATCCGCGGTTTCGCGATACAGGCCGAGGACGACACCCATTTCGTCAACGAGCTCTTCTCGCCGGAGATGCCCGACTGGTTCCACAGCCGGGAGCCGGAGTTCCGTGAGCGCCTGCTGAAACGCTACTCGCTCGCCGTGCACACCGGAGTGAGCTACGACCTGATTCCGGCGATCTACCGCGAGTACTACGAGGACAAGGTCACGAACTCCGGCAGACTGCGCATGATGCGGTTCTCCGAGCTGGTCGCCACCCACGAGTCGGACCTCCGGGTGCGGGCGACGTACCGCGACCTGGAAGGCGGACCGGACACCGAACTGGATTCCGACGCGGTCGTTCTCGCGACCGGTTACGACTATCCGACGCCGGTTCCGTTCCTGGCCTCCTGCGAGAAGTTCCTGCATCATGAGGAGGACTCCTCGTACACGGTTCGGCGCGACTACGCGATCGAGACCGGACCGGCCTTCCGGCCCCGGATCTTCCTCCAGGGATTCGCCGAGAAGACCCACGGTTTCAGCGAGGTGCTGCTGTCGCTGATGCCGTTCCGCGCCGCCGAGATCGTGGCCTCCCGGTACGACGCCGCCACCCTGGTCGGTGCCGAATGACGGCGGCGAGCGCCTCCGACGCACTTCCCGGCGATCTGCTCGCGCCGGGAGCAGGCGGCCCGTGGCACGGGCGGGCCCGCACGGCCCGCGCCGAGGAGCTGTCGGCCCTGACCGGTGCTCTGAGGCGAGCCGGGACGGTTGTGGAAGAGGACGTCCCGACAGTGGTTTTCGTCTATCCGGGGCTCGGCGTCGGGCAACGGCACTGTGAGCTGTCCGGCTGCACGAACCAGCTGCTGCTGCTGAGCACCGCGCACGCCCGCCTCGGCCGCCTCGGCGTGCGTGCCTACGCGGCCTCCACCGAACCCGCCGCGAACCACGCCCACCTGACCGCCCTGCGCGACCGGATCGCCGTGGTGTCGCCCGAGGAGGCGGCTCGCCTTCCGTTCACCGACCAGGACGACGGCCGCTACCTGCTGCGGACCACGTTCGTCCTCGGCGGTCCCCGGAACGGGCTGGTGATCGAGGAGATCGACGACAGCGTCGAGCACACCCAGGCGGTGATCGGCACCATGATCACGGATCGGGTCCGGCAGTGGGAGGCCGTCGCCGGCCGGACGACGCGGTCGGACGGCAGCGACATCGAGTTCTACCCCAACGGGGCCGACTCCTACGGCATCACCGCCTTCGGCGCCGGCCCGGCGCTGGTGGCCAAGACCGGTCCCCGCGACGTGATCCTGGCGGAGAGCGACTTCACCGGACGCGTCAACCAGATCCTGACCGCCGCCGGGCATCCGGTGCTGTTTCCCCGGTCCTGGGGCACCCTGGTCGAGGGAGAGCAGGCGACGGCCCTGATGGAACGGGTCGACCCGCGACCGCTCGACCAGACCGTCTTCCGGGACGAGGCCTGCTGGGAAACGGTTTCCACCGCGATGTCCGACCTGGAGGGGCACCTGGGTCTTCTGGACAACCTGTACCGCGCCACCTGGCGCCCGGAGTCCCCCGGTGTGGCCCGATACCTCTACCGGGACCGGTTCCCCGCGATCGTCGCCCATCCGGGGTTCCGGTCGGCGGTGGCCGAGCTCCTTCCCGGCTGGGACACCGCGGACCTGCTCGGGGCGAAGGTGCTGCTGCCCGGTGGAGCGGTGGTGGCCGGCTGGACCGCGGCCACCACTGCTCTCGCCGGGCACACGGAACGGCTGGTCCCGGACGGCGGATCGCTCATCCACGGCGATCCGCACCTGCGTAACCTGCTGCGCCGGGACGACGGTGGCGCCTGCCTGGTCGACCCGCGCACGGTCTGGGACGGGCACCGTCGCGAGGACGCGGGATTCGCCGATCCGGCGTACGACGCCGCCACGCTGCTGCACAGCGTCTTCCCGATGAGTGCCGTCCTGCACGCGGTCGACCGGAACGACCACGCCGGCCTGCTCCCTGCCCTGCCCGGGGCCCCCGGCCCGGTACTGGACCTGAGCGGGCTCGCCCTGCCGTCCGCCGCCCTCGACGGCGTACGCGACCTGGAGCAGGTCCTCGTCACCCACCTGCTCCGGCTGCCCCGGACCGGAACGCCGGAGGTGTATCTCGCCCGGCTCCGGGTCGGAGCGGCCAACGCCCTCGCCGGATGGTTGAAGTACGCCAGGTCGCTGCCCGATGCCCGGACCTGGCTCGCGGTGTACGGATACACCGTCTGGTACCTCGACCGGGCCCTGAGCGCACTCGCCCCGCAGGAGTCCCGATGACCGAGCACGTCGTCATGATCAACTCCGGCAAGGCGGACGCCCTCGACGCCCTGTTGCGGGTAGCCCCGCGGGCGGATGTCGACGTCATCACCGAGAAGTCGTACGTCGCCATGTATCCGGCGGGGACCCGGCTGCACCTGGTCGAGGACATCGGCCGGCTCGACCAGGTGCGGGAGACCGCGCTGCGACTGCACCGGCAACCCATCAGTCACGTGGTGGGCCCGTCGGAGCGCAGCATCCAGGCCGCCGGCTACCTGCGGTCCTTCCTCGGGCTGCCCGGGATCCCGTACGACGTCGCCAACCGGATGACGAACAAGGCGGTGATGAAGGGCGCGCTCGCCGCCCGGGGCATCGCGGTGGCCGAGCACCTCAGCGCGGTCTCCGGACCGGGCATCGTGGCGGCGGCCGAGGCCCTGGGCTGGAACGTCGTGGTGAAACCCGTTCTGGGGACGGGGTCGATGAACACCTTCGCCCTGTCCGGTGAGGCGGAGGTGCGCCGGTTCGTCGCCTCCGCGCAGGCGTCCACGCTGACCGGGGCGTCCTGCCCGGTGCTGGTAGAGAAGTTCGTCGCCATGCAGGCCGAGTACCACGTGGATGCCGTGGTGTCCGGCGGGGAGGTGCTCTCGGCCAACGTCTCCCGCTATCTCGAACCGCTGCTGGGGCACATCGCCGACGTCTCCGGATCGTTCACGATGCCGGCGGACGATCCACGGGTGTCCCGGCTGAGAGCGCTGCACCAGGAGGTGGTCACCGCCCTCGGGCTCGGCACCGGGGTGACGCATCTCGAGGCCTACGAAACCGAGGCCGGATTCCTGGTCGGCGAGATCGCCTGCCGTCCCGGTGGCGGCGGCATCGTGGACGCGGTCGAGATGCAGACCGGTGTCGACCTGTGGCGTTCCTTCATGGAGACCGAGCTCGGGCTTCCTCTCACGCCGCCCCGCCCGGACCCGCCGCACGCGGACCGGCTCGTGGTGAACCTCGACCTGCCGATCCGCCCCGGCCGGATCACCCGGATCTCCTCCGCCCAGGAGCTCTCCGGTCTGGACGACCTGATCCGGGTGGACGTCAGGGCGAGCGCCGGGGACCGGATCGGCACCCGGCTGCACTCCTCGTCGGCGACCGGATTCGTGTTCCTCGCCGTCACCGATCCCGAGACGGCGTACCTGCGGGCGAAGGAACTCGCGGTGCGGTTCGAACTGAGCGTGGAGTAGGCCGTGCCTGGTGGGCCCGGGCATCCGGGCCCACCAGTACCTCTCAGAACATGCCCAGGTACTCGCGCTGCTCCCAGTCCGAGACGTGTGTGAGGTAGCGGTCGAACTCGCTGCGCTTGATCGCGGCGTACCAGTCGATCACGTCACGCCCGAAGGCCCGCGCGAAGAGCGGGTCGGCCTCCAGCGCGTCCACCGCCTCGCCGAGCGAGCGCGGCAGGCGCTCGGCGTCGTTCTCGTACGGGTTGCTCGTGGGGGCCCGCAGCTCCAGCTTCCGCTCCATCCCGTCCAGACCGCTGACCAGCTGGGAGGCGATGTAGAGGTAGGGATTGGCGGAGGGCTCGCCGGAGCGGTTCTCCAGCCGGGTGGCCGGGTCGCCGGCACCGCCGACCACCCGCACCATCGCCCCCTTGTTGTCGATTCCCCAGGCCACCCGGTCGGGCGCCAGCGAATAGGGCTGGTAACGCTTGAACCCGTTGACCGTCGGGGTGCTGAACCCGGCCGCCGCCCGGGCGTGGGTGAGAAGGCCTTCCAGGTAGTGCTTTCCGTTCACAGACAGTGGCCCGGCGTCACCGTTCGGCGGAACGAACGAGAGTTCGCCGGTCACTGCCGAGGTGAGCGACTGATGCAGATGCCAGCCGGTCGAGGCGGTTTCGGCGCCCTGCGGCCGTGACATGAACGTGGCCTCGTAGCCCAGCCGCCGGGCGATCTGCCGGACGGCGCTGCGGCACAGCACCACCGCGTCCGCCGTGACCGCCGCGTCGGCGGCGTCCATCGTGAGTTCCAGCTGGCTGGGCCCGAACTCCAGCTCCAGCGTGCGCAACGGCAGGTCCAGCGCGGTGAGCCCGCGGTACAGCGCCTGCACCAGGTCGTCGAGGCCGTCGAGGGCCTCCTCGTGCAGCAACTGCGCGCCGGGCGTGGTCGGGTGCACCGTTCCCGGCAGGCCCGGTGCCCCCGGCCGGCCGACCCGGGAGGCGGCGAACGGGGCCGCGTCGGAACGGAACACGTGTAACTCCAGCTCGGCGCCCACGGTCATCCGGTATCCGGCCAGCTCCAGCCGCCCCAGCTGACGGCGCAGCAGGTCACGGGTGCTGAAGGCGACCTCGGAGCCGTCCGGGAAACGCAGGTCGCACAGCACCCATCCGGTGCGCTCGGCCCACGGCAGCACCCGGAACGTGGTCGGGTCGGGCACCAGCACGATGTCACCGGCACCGGCCAGCTGCCGGACGCCGAGCCCGGCGTCGGGGGTGAACACCGGGAAGACCGACTTGCCCGAGGTGTCTTTCAGCAGCAGCGAGCTCGGGGCGGTGATGCCCGAGCGCATGGCGGCGGCCACGTTCGAGCGGGTGACGGTCTTGCCGCGCAGCAGGCCGTGCTGGTCGACGAAGGCGAACCGGATCATCTCCAGGCCGATTTCGTCGATCACCCGGCGCATCTGGGCGGAGGCCGCGTACTGCGCGTCGGTCCACAGGTCGTGCCGGTCGACGAATCCGCCGCGGTCCTTGGCCAGCATCGGCCGGGCTCCCGGACCGCCGCCGCCCTCGGCGTGATCGCGTCCGTCGTGATTGCGCAACGCCGATTCCGGCACGGTCCGCACGTCGTCCTCAGGCATCGGCGTCGGCCTCCGCCCCGACCGGCGGCACGGTGGCGGCCCACGGCGACGCCTGGCGGCGCTCCTGCTCGGCGTCCAGCCAGTGCTGCTGCCAGTTCTCGTTCGCGGCCAGGGTGTCGACCGCGAACGGGCCGGTGTAGGTGGCCGCCTCGGTCTCGTCGAGCGGGTGGGCCGGGATCTTCCCGCCGGCGGCGTGCGCCTCGATCGCCTTCAGCAGCAGGCGCCGGTTCGCCGTCACCGCGCGGTCGGACACGCCGAGTCGCTCCACGGTGCGGTCCTGGATCGGGCCCATGCTCTCGACCGCCCACTGGTCGTGGACGTTGATGTCGAGACCCATGCCGGTGTAGGTGACGTTCTTCTGCTCGACCGGGTCGAAACCCCAGTTGTTGGAACGGTTCCGCAACGGCCGGTAGTCCGGCAGGCTGACCTCGGCCAGACGCTGCCGCAGCAGCGTCTCCTTGTCGGTGGTCTCGGCGTAGTCGTACCAGATCATGTACCAGTAGTGATGGTGGTCGTCGATCGGCACGTGCCACTGGGTGAACACCTTGGTCTTGCCGAACGGCACCACGAAGGCGTTGGGGAACAGCAGGTTCGTCACCCGCACGTGCTTGATCTGCTCGGTCAGCTGACGCACCGCGAACACCCGCAGGCCGTGCTCGGCGCTCTCCACCTCGATGTCCGGCCGGAAGTTGTCGCCCACCAGCTTGGACAGCTTCTTCCCGGTGCCCTCGACCTCCTCGCTGAACTGCTGACCATAGGTCTCGCGCGGGTCCTCCTCGATGAACCGGTGCAGGAAGGACACGTGGCTCGGGTCGATGCCGCCCTCGACGCCCTGGAGCCAGTTGCACTCCCACAGGCCCTTGAAGGCGAAGGTGTACTCGTCCGGCGCGGTGAAGCAGTCGTAGTCGGGGAACGGGGGCGGGTCACCGGCGCCGAGGTAGGCGAAGATGATGCCGTTCTTCTCCCGGCAGGGGTAGCTGTCGATGCGGATCTTGTCGGCGAACCGGCTGTGCTCGGGTTCGGCCGGCTGATCGACGCACTGGCCCTGGGAGTCGTAGAGCCAGCCGTGGTAGAGGCACCGCAGTCCGCCGTCCTCCAGCCGCCCGTACGACAGATCGACGCCGCGGTGCGCGCAGAACCGGCTGATCAGACCCCAGGCTCCGCCGGGCTTGCGGAAGAGCACCAGGTCCTCGCCGAACATCCGCACGGCCTTGACCGGCTTCTCCTGCGACATCTCCGAGACCAGGGCCGCCGGTTGCCAGTACGCCCGCATCAGCCCACCGAGCGGGGTACCCGGCCCGGTCTGGGTCAGCTTCTCGTTGTCCTCGCGCTTGAGCACTGACGCTCCTCCGGATAGCGACTCAGAATGGATCCCAACTTAGCATTGATGGATCCCATTCAATAGAATTCATAGCCAGAACTGCTGGAACGGGGTCCATCTGTGGGTGTTCTGCTAGCGTTTTGCTTCACAGGCGCCGCAGCAGGCGCGCAACCGCGCCGGACCGTGCGCGAGGGGAGAACCGCGATCATGGTGGACACCACCGGCCTGGCCGGCACGGAGAAATCGGGCAATGCCCTGGTGGACGACGTCGCGGCCCGCATCCGCGAACGCATCATGTCGGGCGAGATCCCGATCGGCGCGCAGCTGCGACAGGCCGAGCTGGCCAGCGACTTCGGCGTGAGCCGTACCCCGATCCGCGAGGCCCTGCGCCAGTTGCAGAGCGGTGGCCTGATCGAGGTGCTGCCCAATCGCGGTGCCGTGGTGCGGGTTCCGGCGCCGTGGGAGGTCCGGGAGGCCTACGAGGTGCGCGCCGAGCTGGAGTCCCTGGCCGCCACCCGCGCGGTCAGCCGCATCACCCAGGCCGAGCTGGAAGAGCTACGCCAGGCGAATCAGTCGATGTACGACCACTCCTCGGCCCTGTCCCGGGGCGAGAACCCGGCCTCGGCCGACCGCCCGGCGAACGACGTGTTCCACACCCTGATCCTCACCATCGCCGCGAACGCCCGCCTGGCCAAGGCGGTGAACGACATCAACGAGACCTTCCCGCGCAACGTCTCGTCGGCGCTGATCGTCAACGACGCCCGGCAGCGCGAGGAGAACCACCGCGAGCACGAGCGCATCATCGCCGCCATGGTCGCGGGCGACACCGAGACCGCCGGCCGGGAGATGCGCGAGCACGTCCTCAAGGCCGGCGAGCACCTGGCGCACTGGTACGAGCGCCGATCGTCCACCGTTTTCCGGGGTTGACCGGTCGGAAGGCGGCTCACCGCAACAATTTTCCCGACGGCCGCCGGTGCTCAGAGGTCGAGCACCAGCAGGCCCGAGGCCCTCGACACACAGACCATCATGCAGTCGCCCGCCTCCTTCTCGGTCCGGGTCAGCACATGGTCACGGTGCTCGACAGTTCCTGACACCACCCGGGTTTCGCAGGTCCCGCAGATTCCCTCCTCACAGTCGCGCAGGATGTCGGCCCCCGCCTCACCGGTGAGCACGTCGAGCAGCGTCCGGTCCGCGTCCACCCTGAGTTCCCGCCCGGACGTGGCCAGTCGCACGGTGAACGCACCGGTCTCGGCCTCCTCGTCGGTGGCCGGGGCACTGAAGTACTCCTGTCGCAGGTCGTCGCCGAGGCCCCGGGCCTCCAGAACCTCCCGCACGCCGTCCATCAGGCGGGCCGGGCCGCAGGTGTACACGAGCGTCCCCGGCTCGACCGGGCTCAGGAGATCGGCGAGCGGGGGACGCCCGGGGGCATCGGCGGGCAGCAGCCGCACCCGGTCGCCGTACCCGGCCAGACGCTCCCGGAAGGGCATGGTCGCGAGCGTCCGGCCGAAGTAGAGCAGCTCCCAGGCGGCACCGTCCGCCGCGGCCTTCTCCAGCATCGGCAGCAGCGGGGTGATGCCGATGCCGCCGGCCACGAAGAGGTAGCGCCCGGAGTCCTCGAGGACGAAATGGTTGCGCGGGCCGCGGATTTGCACCGTCCAGCCCGGGCGCAGCACGTCATGGATCCAGCTGGATCCGCCGCTGCCCGTGGCCTCGTGCCGCACCGCGATCGTCAGCGACCCGGACTGCCCACCGCAGACCGAGAACTGGCGGGTGGTGCCGTCGCCGACCGTCACGTCGATGTGGGCGCCGGGCTCCCAGACCACGGCGGACCCCCGCGGTTCCAGTTCGACGAGCATGACCCCGTCCGCCACGATGTGCATGCCCCGCACGAAATACGGGGAGAACGTGTCGTCCATGTCGAGTCCTTCGTGGGTTCCGGGCAGAACGTTCCGGGCAGAACAGGGGACGCCCGCCCGCTCGGGTCGAGCGGGCGGGCGTCCCCCGGCTGTACGTCAGTGGCAGCAGGCGTCCCCGCCGTCGGAGCTGCTGTGGCTCATCGGGGCCGGCAGGTCGAGCGAGGGGTTGCGGTCGAAGAAGCCGTCCGGCTCCAGGCGCATGCCCAGGCGGTGCACCGGCATGATCGGCCACTCCTCCGGACGCGGCACGTGGTGCACACCGATGACCGGCCAGAGCACGAGCTCGGCGCCGTCGAGCGACCGGTCGGCCTGCTGCCAGGCCTGCACCCCGTCGGCCCCCAGGTCGGCCTGGTTCGGGTACTCGCCGGCGATGAAGCGCTCGCTGCCGTCGAACGGCGTGGCCCACAGGTGCTGCGCGACGAAGGGGGCCTTGCGCTCGACCACACTGCCCGGCTTGGCGAAGAGCCTGGCGGTGTTCTGGATCGACAGCCGGTAGGCGGTCTTGTCGCCGAACCGGTTCACCGTGTCGTCGCTCTCGACCAGCCAGTACGTGGAGGTGGCCGGATTCGACCGGCGGGCGGCCTGTTTCTCGGTGGCGAGCTGGGTGCGCACCATCTTGCAGGCGTTGCCGTAGGGGTTGAGCTCCTCGTCCTCCTCGACCTCGGCGTGCACCTCGTACAGCCGGTTGACCGGGCCGTCGACGCCCATGTCGAGCCGCATGCCGAAGTAGTGCTGGTGGTTCGGGGCCTGCACGTTGGGGCTGACCATCCGCCCGTAGGTGGGGTTCTCGCCGTCGGCGATGCCGGACACCGACATCACCCCGGTCAGCTTGATCTCCAGCTCGATCATGCCGTCCTGGTACAGCGACCAGTAGAAGCCGTAGTCGTAGTTGGCCACGGTGGCGAAGAACGAGACCACCAGACGCCGGGCGCGGCGCACGTCGGCCTCACCGGTGCGGGTGTTCACGTGCTTCCAGAGGATCGAGTGGTCCTCCTCGTGCAGGCACACCGCGTTCTTGATGGTGCGGGCGTCACCGTGACCGTTGACCACCGCGGCATCGAAATACCGGATCTCGCCGAGGCAGTCGCAGCCCAGTTCGAGCGAGGCGGTGAGCGGGCCGGCGCCGTACTCGCCCCAGTCGAAGAAGTTCTTGCGGTAGGCCGTGGGGTCCGGGTCGAGGTACGGCACGTACATCTCGTTCACCGCAGCGCGTTTCATGATCGGGCGCCCGGCGTACTCGATGTCGTGCAGCACCATGCCCTCGCGGTGCGTGAAGCCGATCCGGAAGGCCCAGTTCTGCCAGGTGACCAGCTGCCCGTCGATGCCGAAACCGGGCCCCTGCGGCTGGATGATCTCCAGCGGCGCGACCTCCCGGTCGGGGCCCCAGGTGCCGGACCGGTAGTTGCCGGTCTCCGAGGCCATCGGCAGCACGCCGTGGTCCTCGATCGCGATGACCTCCAGCGTCTCCAGGTCGACGATCGGCACCAGGCCGGCCACCGGACGGGCGTAGCCGTTGTCGTCCTCGGTCTCCCGGTGCCACACGGTGCCCCACGAAAGGCGGCGGTCCTCATAGCCTTCCGGCTCGAACCCGGTGATCGACTCGGGGTCGACCCAGACCAGCGAGACGTCGTGGATGCCACGCTTGGCCAGCGCGTCCTTCAGGCCCTGGTCCTCCCGGCAGGCCGCCGCCACCATCCGGGCCTCCTCGCTGGAGACGCCGGGACGCTTGGCGTCCACGTCGCGCCAGCTGGTGATCGAGGCCTCGCGGTCGGTGCCGGCGGTCCAGGCGGCCACCTCCCAGGCGGCGTGGGCGTCCGGGTTCATCACCACGGTGCGCACCGGACGGCCCTGGCCGGGGGCCAGTGCCCGGGCCAGCGCCTCGTCCACGGCGATGCCCCAGAACCGCGGCCTGTCGCCGATCCGCTCGTCGGCGCGCACCAGGGCGATCACCGTGGCGATCTCGTCCTCGGTCAGGGGGTCGTTCCAGTGGCGGGTCACTCGGTCTCCTTCGAAATCATGGACGGCGAAAACCTCTACCTCAGGTCGTGATCCGGCGCTGTACGCCGATGAAATCCAGGTCGGGCCGGGGCCGGCCGAGCACCAGGTCGGCCACCGCCTCCCCGACGGCGGGGCCGAACTTGAAGCCGTGCCCGGAACAGGCCGCCGCCACGGTCACGTTCGGCGCCCAGGGCAGGGTACCGATCACGAACCGCTTGTCGGCGGTCATCGTGTACAGGCAGGCGGCCACCTCGGTCACCTCCGGGGCGATGCCGGGCACGTAGGCGGTCATCAGGCCGGTCAGCTCGTCGATCTCGGCCTGTGACGGCGCGGCGACCGGGACCTCCGGGTCCCAGACCGGCCCGGCGTCGACGCCGGCCTTGAACCCGTTGCCGGCCGCGTCGGGAATGCCGAATACCAGGCCCTCGGGCCGGTCGACGGAGAAACAGCCGAGCCGGGGCGGCATTCCGTCGGCCTGGCCGGCGGCCAGGGTGACGGTGACGATGCGCCAGACCTCGAAGAGGTGGGCCAGCTCGGGCACCAGCTGCCCGGACCACGACCCGGCCGTCAGAACCAGCCGGTTGCAGCGAATCTCGCGACGGTCGGTGGTGACCACACAGCCGTCGCCCTCCGGGCGCCAGGACAGCACGTTCTCGCCGAACACCAGTTCGGCGCCGTCGGCCCGGGCCCCGGCCCGGGCGACCTCCAGGGCCGTCGACGCCTCCAGCACGCCGGCGTTCGGGTCGTGGACCGCGCCGTAGCCGTCTGGCACCCGGAATCCCGGCATCAGGTCGGACATCTCGGCCGGATCGGTCACGGCCCGGCAGTCCCGCCCCTGCATCGAGGCGGCGCCACGATGTGCGTACAGGCCACCGGTGCGGTGAATCAGCGTGCGACCGCCGGCCGCCTCCCAGCGCGCCCAGCCGTCGAAGGCCCGCTCCACGAACGGATTCCAGGCCGGGTTCGGGTAGGCCCGGCGAATCATCCGGGTGCGCCCGTGCGAGGACCCGCGCCCGTGCCCCTCCTCGAAGCGGTCCAGGCCGAGCACGTCCACCCCCTGCCGGGCGAGCTCGAAAACGGTTGCGGAACCGTGCACGCCGAGACCGGCCACGAGCACATCGACGTCCACCATTGACTCAGACCTCCTGGGCGATCAGGGTGACCGCATCGATCAGCGCCGACATGTCCGACCCGTCGGTGTAGACGTGCGGCGAGGCCCGCACCACGGCGTCCACACCCCGGGCCCCGAGGTCCCACTGCGCGTGCGAGGCGGGCACCGACACGGTGCGCACGTCGTGCGCGGCCAGCCGCTCGTTCACCTGCCGCGCGGGCTTCCCGTCGACGGTGAAGGTCACGATCGCCGACGGCGAGGCCGGCGGGTCCTGCACGGTGACCGCCGGGATCTCGCCCAGCGTCTCCCGCAGCCCGGCGGCCATCGTCACGAGATGGTCCTCGGTGCGCGCGGTCCCGAGCTCCAGCGCCTCGGCCAGCGCCACGCCCAGCCCGATCCGGCCGGCGATCGACGCCTCCCAGGTCTCGAACCGGCGCGCACCGTCTTTCAGCTCCCATTTCCGGGACGACGTCCAGACCGCGCCGCGCACGTCCGGCGCCGTCGGTGCCAGCGAGCTCACCAGATCCGCTCCGACATAGGCGAAACCGGTGCCGCGCGGGGCACGCAGGAACTTGCGGCCGGTGGTGACCAGCGCGTCGCAGCCGATCCGGGTCACGTCCAGCGCCAGCTGGCCCACCGACTGGGTCGCGTCGAGCACGTACCGGGCACCGTAACGCCGTGCCAGTGCGCCGATCTCGGCGACCGGCTCGACCAGGCCGGAGGAGGTGGGGATGTGGGCCACGCAGAGGATCGCCGGGGCGCCGCCGGCCAGTTCCAGGTCCAGGGCCTCCAGGTCCACCGCACCGTCCGGGCCGTTCGGCACCACGACCAGCTCGACGTCGTGCTCACGGCCCAGGCTCATCAGGTGCAGCGCGTGGCTGACGTAGGTGGACCGGCTGACCAGCAGCCGGTGGCCGGTGCCGAGCCGCAGCGCGTCGATGATCGTGCGCAGGCCGGTGGAAGCGCTGTCGAACAGGGCGATCTCGCCCGGATCGGCGTTCAGCAGCCGGGCCGCGTCGCGGTAGGCGTCCTCGATCCGGTCGGCGACCTGATGGGCGGCCTCGTACCCGCCGATCTGCTCCTCCAGCCGCAGGTGGTCGACCACCGACTGGACGACCGGGGCCGAGGGCAGCGCGGCCCCCGCGGCGTTGAAGTGGTGGGCGACCGCGGTGCCCGGCGTGCGCGCCCGCTCGGCGGCCACGTCGACGGGTACGGCGCGCTCCTGGAGCACAGCCGGTCCCGCATCGAGAGAGCTCTCCACACCAACCGCCTCTAGTCGAAACTTCGGATCCGAAAATAACACGATTGGATCCACTGTAGTACGGGCGAAAGCCTCTAGCGTCCACTCGTAGGTGATGTGGATACGATCCTATGGTGAGTGGATACGATCTGAACAGGTGTCGTTGATGCGCCGTCCCGCGACCACGGTCACGTTCTGGCTCGTCTTCGGTGCGTCGACGCTGGAGAACGCCACCTTCAACGGCACCTCACCGGTCATCGCCCGGTTCGTCACCGGCTCCTTCGGGGCGAGCCCGGCGGCGGCCGGGGTGATCGCGGCCCTCGCACCCCTCAGCTCGCTGGTCTGGCAGCCGATCGCCGGGCACGCCGCCGACCGCTACGGATACCGCCTGGTCGGCGTCGCGGGCGCCGTGGCCGCGCTGGCCGGTTTTCTGCTCACCCTGCTGACCACGGTCGGCCCGCAGACACTCGCACTGGCCGGGCTGGGGCGGATCCTGATCGGCGGGGGCGGAGCCAGCGTGGCCACCGTCGCGACCGCCTGGGTGGTGGCCACGTCACCGCGGGCCAGCCGGGGTCAGGCCCTGAGCATCTTCGGGCTGAGCGTCTGGATCGCCTTCGCCCTCGGCCCGGTGATCGGCGAGAACGTCTACCAGACGAGCGGATTCGCGGCGGTCTGGCTGGTGTTCGCGGCGATGACGGCGGCCATGCTGTTCTGCGTGGCGTTCGCCGTGGAACCGGTGCGCCCGGAACCGGCCGGCGCGATGACCCTCTCCGGGTTGCGCGAGGTGGTGTCGACGGTCAGCCGCCCCGGTGTGGTCGCGGCGGCGGCCTGGGCCGGGCAGGCGGTGATCACCACCTATCTGGTGGTGCTGCTGGAGAGCCGGGGCCTGGCGACGGACGGGTGGTTCGGCGCCGCCAGCCTTTTCCCGGTGTTCGCCGTCTGCCTGATCGCCTCCCGGGTGCTGTTCAGCCGGCTGACCGACACCACTCCCCCACGCCCGATCGCGATCGGCGGCCTGCTCGGGATCACCGCCGGGCTGCTGATCCTCAGCGCCACCTCGTCATTCTGGACGGCCGCGCTGGGTGCCGCCCTGCTCGGGTTCGTCTACGCCCCGATGTATCCGGCCCTGACCCTGCTGGCCAGCGACGGCCTGCCCGCCGACCACCGGGCGGTGGGGCTCGGGGTGTTCAGTTCGTTCACCGCCCTGGGCATGGCCGCCGGCCAGTTCATGGGTGGCTTCGTGGACGAGTGGCTGGGCCTGGGCTGGGTTTTCGTCGTGACGGCGGCCCTCCAGCTCCTGGCCCTCCCGGCTCTGCCGCCCAGCGCCCGGACCGCACCCCCGGCCCCCTGACGACCGGACGCGCACCGCACCGTCCCGCATCGTCATGCACTGGAGTCACGAAGCTCCACTCCACGTCGTCCGGAGGCCGTCCGGGCCGATGATCGTGCCCGGAGCCAGATCCGGCAGCAGGCAGGCCCGCAGAACCGGCCCGGCCGTGTCCAGGTCTGACGGATTCGGCGAGGTGGCCGGCCTTGGCCGAGTGGCCGGCGTCGGCGGCACGACCGGGGTCGGCGAGGGGTCCGGCGTCGGCGAGGGGTCCGGCGAGGGGTCCGGGTTCGGCGAGGGGTGCGGATGGCCCGGATCGGCCAGGACCGCGGTGATACCCATGCTGGCCTGGCGGGCCGTGCCGTCCAGCACCCAGGCGAGGTCGGCCGACCCGGCGCCCTCCGGTGTCGCCTGCCGGACCGCGCCGGGGACGACATGCACGACCCGGCCCGGCGCATGGGTCGCCAGCGTGGGCAGCAACGCCTCGGTGAGCAGGCGCGGGCCGAGATACTCGAGCACGAGGGACGTCTGGACGGTCCCGAAATTGTTCACCAGCAGGTGCAGTTCACCGGTCATGGGCAGCCAGGCGCCCAGCTCGTGCACCGCGTCCAGCGACGACAGATCGGTCTCGACGAAGTCGTAGCGCTCGCCGGCACCGTCGGCCAGGAGCTGCCTGAGCGCCCGCACGCCCGCCTCCTCGTCACCGTCCACCACGGTCACGGACCAGCCCCGACGTCCCAGTTCCAGAGCCGTGGCAAGACCCGGCCCGGCCGCGATCCCGGCGACGACCGCCCGTCTGCTCTCCCGCCCGAAGCCTTCGAGCACAGGCTCCTCGGCCACAGTCTTCTCGGCCACAGTCTTCTCGGACGCTGGCTTCCCGGTCACGGGCTCCTCGGTCACGGGCTTCCCGGTCACGGGTTCCTCGGTCACGGGCTCCTCGGTCATGGGCCGAGTCTGCCGCCCCGGCAGGCTCCCCCACGACTCGCCCTCTCCGGCCCGGCGGCGAGGAACCCTTTCGTTTTTGACACCACCATGGGCGCGTTGACGGTGTCAAAAACGAAAAGCATCTCCCACGCGGAGGTCGGTGACGACGCCCGGCACAGCGGAAGCCTCAGAGGGCGATGACCACGGCCTTGGTCTCGGTGAAGCCGAGCAGTGCCTCGTCGCCCAGGTCGCGGCCCAGGCCGGAGTCCTTGACCCCGCCGAAGCCGAGGGCCGGGTCGAACACGTTGTAGGTGTTCACCCAGATCGTGCCGGCGTCGATCGCGGCGGCCACGCGGTGGGCGCGGCGCAGGTCGTTGGTCCAGACTCCGCCGGCCAGGCCGTAGGTGGAGTCGTTGGCGATGGCGATCGCCTCGTCCTCGTCCTCGAAACCGAGCACGCCGACCACCGGGCCGAAGATCTCCTCGCGGGCGATCACCATGTCGTTGCGCACGCCGGTGAACAGGGTGGGCTCGACGTAATAGCCCGGCCGGTCCGGGGTCCCGCCGCCGCTCACCAGCTCGGCGCCGTCGGCCTTCCCCTTCTCGATGTAGCCGAGCACCTGCTCGCGCTGCTCCTGCGAGACCAGCGGGCCGACCGAGACACCGCCGGCCAGGCCGTCTCCCAGCGGCACCCTGGCGACCGCGGCGGCGAGCCGTTCCGTCATCTCCGGCAGGATCGAGTTCTGCACCAGCAGACGGCTTCCCGCGGTGCACATCTGGCCGGAGTGGCCGAACGACGCGCGCATGGCGGTGGTCACCGCGGCGTCCAGGTCGGCGTCGGCGAACACGATGTTGGCGCTCTTGCCGCCCAGTTCGAGCGTCACCCGCTTGAACGTCTCCGCCGCGGTGCGGCCCACGATGCGGCCCACCGACGTGCTGCCGGTGAACGACACCTTGGCCACGCCCGGGTGCTCGACCAGCGCGGCGCCCACCCGCCCGTCACCGGTGAGCACGCTGACCACACCGTCGGGCACGCCCGCCTCACGCATGATCGCGGCCAGCCGGAGCATGGTCAGCGGGGTCTGCTCGGCCGGCTTGACCACGATCGAGCAGCCCGCGGCCAGGGCCGGGGCGATCTTGAAGGCGCCGGTCATGATCGGGAAGTTCCAGGGCAGGATCAGCGCCGCCACCCCGACCGGGTTCAGCGTGGTGTACACGTGGTGCCCGTCGCCGATCGGCACGGTGGCGCCGGCCAACCGCGACGGGGCGCCCGCGTAGTGCCGGAAAGTCGCTGCGGCCTGGGCGGTGTCGGCCCGCGAGCGCTCGATCGGCTTGCCGTTGTCGCGGGTCTCGAGGATCGCCAGGTCTTCGAGGGCGTCCTCGATCAGGTCGGCGATCCGGTTCATGATGCGGGCGCGCTCGAGCGGGGCCAGGCCCGTCCAGGCCCGGTCCTTCAGGGCTTTCACGCCGGCCCGCACAGCGGCGTCGACATCGGCGGTGGACGCCTGGGGCACCTGGGTGAGTCGTTCCTCGGTGGCGGGGTCGAGGACGCCGAACAGCTCTCGCCCGTCCGCCACCCACTCCCCGGCCAGCAGGAACGGGGTGATGTCGGGCAGCGTGGGCAGCCCTTCGCGCAGCGTCTGGGACACCTGGTTCTCCTTGCGATCGACCCGTTCCGATTTGGATCCAAAATCTACACTGATGGATCCTACTCCGGAAGGCTGCCTCGCGACCGGCTGTCCGCAGCCCTCACGGCGCCCTCCGGAAGTGCACCCAGGTCTGCCCTTTCGGTACTCGAAAAAGATCGCCGTCGATCGGGCTGCTGTTAGCATTTCCGGGCAAAAACGACACGCGCCTCTCTCTCCTGGACAGGAAAACGTGATCAGACAAGCCCTTTCGCGACGCCACCGCATTGCAGCGGTCGTCGCGGGCAGCCTGGCCGCGGCCGTAGCCGTAGCCGCTGGTGTCACCCTGACGACCGGTGACTCCTCCCCGAGCACCACGACGACATCTGCTGCGTCACCCGACGTCTCCACCGGGATCCAGCAGGCCGACTGGGACGCGTCCGACCAGGCCGGAAAGCCGATCAAGGGCAGCTACGTCGTCCGGTTCTCCGACAGCGCCGACCTTCGTACGCCGGCCCAGCTGAAGAAGGCCGCCCGGCACCTGACGGACGAGGTGGGCGGCCGGGTGACCACCGTCTACAGCACCGCGCTGCACGGCTTCGCCGTGAAGATGAACGCCCAGCAGGCCAAGAGGATGGCAGCGCAGCCGCGGGTGAAGTCGGTGACCCAGGACCTCACGGTCGCCTCCCTGGCCACCGGCGACACCGATCCGGACAGCGCCGCCCACCAGACCGACGCCTCCTGGAACCTGGACCGGTCCGACCAGGCGAGCCTGCCGCTGAGCGGTACCTACGACTACGACTCCAACGACGGCGCCGGCGTGGACATCTACGTCCTGGACAGCGGCCTGCGCATCACCCACGAGTCGTTCGGCGGCCGGGCCGCCCTCAGCGGCCCGAACCCGGACGACGCCGAGGACTGCGGGGGTCACGGCACCGCGGTCGGCGGCGTGGCTGCCGGTGACACCTACGGGGTGGCGAGGAAGGCCAACATTCTGGGCATCCGGGTGATCGGGTGCGACAACCTGGCGGCCGCGACCGACGCTCTCGCCGCTCTCGACTGGATCGACGCGAACGCCGCCGGCCCTTCCGTGATCAACGCCAGCTGGGGCACCGGCGCCTACGCGCCGCTGGACGAGGCGGTCCAGGCGACCATCGCCTCCGGCGTCGTCTTCGTCGTGGCGGCCGGGAACAGTGCCGACGACGCCTGCACCCGTTCGCCGGCGCGGGTCCCCGAGGCCATCACGGTCGGTGCCACCGACCCGGACGACAACCGGTCCAGCTACTCGTCCTACGGTTCGTGCCTCGACCTGTTCGCACCCGGCAACGACGTCCAGACCGCCTCGTACACCAGTGACACTGCGTCCGAGACCACCGGAGGGACCTCGTTCTCGGCCCCGCTGGTGGCCGGGGCCGCCGCCGTCTACCTGTCCGACCACCCGTCAGCCACCCCGGCCCAGGTGAGCCAGGCCCTGACGGACTGCGCCGTGCCCGGCATCATCGCCGACGCCAAGGCCGGTTCGCCCAACCTGCTGATGCAGAGCCGGTGCCACTCGGGCCTGGTCCTGAGCAACCCGGGCCGGCAGAAGACGACGTTCGGCCAGCAGGTGTCCCTGCCGGTCACCGCCTCCGGCACCAGCGGAACGGTCACGTTCAAGGCCACCGGCCTGCCCGACGGGATCACCATGAACACCTCCACCGGAAAGATCACCGGCGCCGTCACCTCGTCCGCGGCCGCGACCAACCTGGTCACGATCACGGCCACCGACAGCGCGGGAAGCACCACCGAGACGTTCCAGTGGGATGTCGTCGTGGGGCTCGGCTACGTGAAGGGGGTCGGCGGGTACTGCCTGGACGACGACAACTCGCAGACCGCCGAGGGCACCAAGATCCAGATCCATCTGTGCAACCAGAACTGGCTGCTGCCGATCGACGGCACCATCCGCTTCTACCAACGTGACGTGACCAAGTGCGTGAGTGCCGCCGGCGCCGACTCCGCGGACGGTCGGCTGATCGTGCTGAACAGTTGTGACGACGGGGACGACCAGGTCTGGAAGCAGGATTCCGCCGGGCAGCTGGTGAACCCGGCGACCGGTCAATGCCTCACCGCCCCGCGCGCCGGCGAGGCGGTCCAGCTCACCCTGGCCGCCTGCACCGGGGCCGACGGCCAGAAGTGGGAACTGCCCTCCGGCATGCCGACGACGATCACCTTCACCAATCCGGGCAGCCAGGTGACCCACCGCGGCACCGTGGTGAGCCGGCGGATCCGGGCCTCGAGCCTCGACACCACGGCGACGTTCACCTACACGGCCACCGGCCTGCCGGCCGGCCTCTCCATCGACAAGAACTCCGGCCTGGTCAGCGGCACGGTGACGACGCACCAGGACGCCAGTACCGCGACGGTCACGGCGACCGGCAGCAACGGTGCCACCGGCAGTGTCTCGTTCACCTGGAAGGTGGCCGACGGACAGATCGCCGGCGCCGCCTCGTGGTGCGCGGACGACTACTACGGCAAGACCGACGAGGACAACCCGGTCGTGGTGTGGCCGTGCGACAAAAGCACCGACACCCAGGCGTGGACCGTTCGCGACGACGGCACCTTCGAGGTCAAGGGGGTCTGCCTGACCGTCGACGGCACCGCCGAGGCGGGCGCCGCGGTCGGGGTGGGTGACTGCTCCGGCGCATCCACCTGGGCCCAGAAGGGCGACGCCACCGTGGAGTCAGGCTCGGGTCTGTGCCTGAACGCGCCCGCCTTCACCACGGCGACCCAGTTCACCCTGGCGACCTGCGACGGCAGCACCCGCCAGTGGTGGCACCTGCCCACCCCCGACGGTGACACCTCGGTCCCGACGCCGACCTCCACCGGTGAGCCGACCACCAGCCCGACGTCGACCTCTACCCCGACGTCCACGGGCGACCCGACGTCCACCCCGACGTCCACCCCGACATCCACCAGCGACCCGACCGGCACCGGGACGTCGTCGCCGACGTCCACCGCGCCGGCGGAGGGTGGCCCGATCGCCACCCCGGACGCCAGCTGGTGCGCAGACGTCCGCGACGTGGTCTGGCTGTGGGACTGCAACGGTTCTGCCGCACAAAAATTCGTTCTCGACGACGACGGGCGCCTGAGCCGGTCCGACGCCTGTCTGACGCCCTCGCCGGACAGCGACGGCCGGGTGGCCATGGCCGGCTGCGACGCCGACGACGAGTCGCAGGTCTGGGAGCAGGCCGCGGACGGAACGGTGGTCAACACTGCATCGGGTCAGTGCCTGACGGCTTCCGAGTTCGCCTACGGGGCGTCGTTCGGCCTCAAGGCGTGCACCGCTGCCACCGAGCAGCTGTGGACGTTGCCCGCAGCCTGAGCGCATCCGCGTCGAGGGCCCCGGACGTGCACGTCACATCCGGGGCCCTATTCACTGGATCCTTCACCGGCTAAGTTGGATCCACTTCCATCGACGCAGAGTGAGGGCACGTGGATACAGCAGCGGCCACCGGCTCGCATGACACCCGTAACACCGCCAGCGTGCTGGCGGCCCGCGCCGATGCCCGGGCCCAGGGCGACCAGCAGTCCGCGTGGATGCCCTACCTGCCCGCGTCGAGCACGCCGTTCCCGCCCGAGGACGTCGACCCGGCGCTCCTGGTCTGGGCGGAAACCGTTGCCCCGGGCGGGTACACGCACAAGGTGCTGGCCCGCGGCAGCCAGGTCCGGCTGGACGACCCGACCGGTGACGCCTGCGCCCACGTTCTGCTCTACAACGCCCTGGAGCCGGTGGAGCGGCTGAACGTGGCCGACACCCGCAAGATCCCCTGGCAGGCCTACCTTTCCGACGACCACCCGCTGCTGTCCAACGACGGCCGGGTGCTGGCCACCGTCACCCGCGACACCTCGGGCCGCCACGACACGTTCTGCGGCACCAGCAGCGACGCCTGGAACCTGCACAAGTACGGCGACGCGCGGCCGGAGGGCCCCTCGCCGTCCGGCATGGCGCAGTTCACCCTCGCCGCCGCGAAACACGGCCTGGGGCCGCGTGATCTGCCCCCCGCGGTGTCGTTCTTCCAGGGTGTGCACGTCGCCGCCGACGGCGGCTTCGAGTGGCTGGGCTCGGCCGGGCCGGCGTCGTCCGTCGACCTGATCGCCGAGCTGCCGCTGATCGTGCTGGTCGCGAACGTGGCCCATCCTCTCGACCCGCGCGAGAACTACCAGGTCGGACCGCTGCGCGTGCATGCCTGGCGGAGCACCCCGACCGGTCCGGGTGACACCGCCTACGAGGCCTCGCCGGAACGCCGGCGGGCCTATCTGAACACCGTCGACTACGTTTCGGCCCGGGGGTTGTGATGGCGGAAAGCACGGTTCCGGTGGGCTATTCGTATCCACCGGAGACGGTTCTGGACTGGTCGGAGCCGCTGGTGGCCGGCCGGATCGTGCTCGACGAGCGGATCGCGGCGCGCGGCGCCTGGTCGGCCGTCGTGCGGGCCGGTGACGTCCTCACCCTGGTCGACGTCGGTGGCAACCAGTCGGGCGACTGCCTGATCTACTCCGCGGCCGACACCGCCGAGCACTACAGCGTGCCGGACACCCTGCACTGGCAGGGAAACGCCTACGTGCGCACGGGAACCGTGCTGCGCAGCCAGTTCGGCAACCCGCTGATGACGGTCGTGGGCAACGAGGTGGAACGGCAGGACACGATCGGCGGGGCCTGCTCCAAGGAGTCGAACACCCTGCGCTACGGACACCACACCGCGTTCGAGCACGGCTGCCGGGAGAACTTCCTGGCCGAGGGCATCCGGCACGGGCTGGGCGCGGGCGACATCGTGTCGAACCTGAACTGGTTCATGAATGTGCCGGTGGAGCAGGACGGTTCGCTCGGCATCGTCGACGGCATGTCGGCCCCGGGCCGCCGCGTGGCCCTGCGTGCCGACCAGGACGTGCTGGTGCTGATCTCGAACTGCCCGCAGATGAACAATCCCTGCAACGACTTCAACCCCACGCCCCTGCGGGCCGTCGTCACCCGGACCACGGAATGAGCTCCACCGCAAGGGTTTCGGCCGCCTACCGAAAAATGGTGGACGACGATCATCCCGCGATCTGGATCACCCTGCGTCCCGAGGCCGAGGCACTGGCCGAGGCGCGGGAGATCGACCGGCGGGTGGCCGACGGTGAGCACCTGCCGCTGGCCGGGCTGGTCGCGGCGGTGAAGGACAACATCGACGTGGCCGGGCTGCCCACCACGGCCGGCGCCCGCTCGTACGAGTACCACCCGGCTGCCGACGCCACGGCCGTGGCCCGGCTGCGCGCGGCCGGTGCGGTGGTGATCGGCAAGACCAACCTGGACCAGTTCGCCACCGGCCTGGTCGGCACCCGCAGCCCGTTCGGCGCGGTGCCGAACGCCTGGGACCGCTCGCGCATCTCGGGCGGATCGAGCTCGGGGTCCGCGGTCGCGGTGGCCCTCGGGCAGGTCGACCTGGCCCTGGGCACCGACACGGCCGGCTCCGGCCGAGTACCCGCGGCGCTCAACGGCATCGTCGGGGTGAAGCCCACCCGCGGCCTGGTGCCGACCACCGGTGTGGTGCCCGCCTGCCGGAGCCTGGACTGCGTCACGGTTTTCGCCCGGCGCCTCGACCTGGCCCGGCTGGCGGCGGAGATCATGGCCGAACCGGACGGCCCCGGACCGCCGGCGAACCCCGGGACCCCGGTGCCGGTGGCGGGCGTCCCACGGATCGCCGTCCCCACGCGTGAGCACCTGGACGGGCTGGCCCCCGGGTGGGCCGAACGATTCGGCGAGGTCGTGCAGGGGCTGCGGCGCTGCGGGGTGCGGATCGTCGAGGTGGACATCGCACCGCTGCTGGAGGCCGCCTCGCTGCTGTACCAGGGGGCGTTCGTGGCCGAGCGGACGGCGGCGGTGGGCGACCACCTGGCCGGGCACGCCGGCCTGATCGGCACCGACCTGGACCCGACCGTCGCGGCGATCATCAACGCCGGGCACCAGATCGGCGCCGTGCAGGTGTTCCGCGACCAGGAGAAGCTGGAGCGGCTCGGGCAGGCCGGCCGGGAGCTGCTGGCCGGCACCGACGCGCTGCTGACCCCCACCACCACCTGGCACCCGACGCTGGCCGAGGTGGCCGCCGACCCGGTCGGCGCGAACAGCCGGATGGGCCGCTACACGAACTTCGCCAATTTGCTCGACCTGGCCGCCCTCGCGGTGCCCGCCGGTGCGGTGAACGGCCTGCCGTTCGGCGTCATGCTGACCGGCCCCGCCCACAGCGACCAGGCGCTGGCCGCCCTGGCCGGCCGGATCGGCTTCGACGACGTGGACCTGCTGGTGGTCGGGGCGCACCTGTCCGGCCAGCCGCTGAACGGCGACCTGGTGCGGGCCGGCGGTTCGCTGGTCGGCGCGGTGCGCACCACGGATGCCTACCGGCTGTACGCCCTGGACACCACGCCGCCCAAACCCGGCCTGGTGCGGGCACTTCCCGGTGAACCCGACAGCACCGGCACCGCGGGCATCGCCGGTGAGGTGTGGCGCCTGCCGGCGGCGGGCTTCGGGGCGTTCGTGGCCGCGCTGCCCCGGCCGATGGCGATCGGCCGGGTCGACCTGGACGACGGGCGGCAGGTGAGCGGGTTCCTCTGCGAGCCCTCCGCACTGGCCGGTGCGACCGAGATCACCCGGCACGGCGGCTGGCTCGCCCACCTGGATGCGGTCAGGAGCCGGCCGAGCTCATCGTGATCTTCGGTCGGCAGAACGGAGAGTCGACCTGGCGGTGCGAGCATCCCGCCTCGCCTGACCCGGGCCCCCGAGAAGCCAAGGGCAGAGCGGGTTCTGGCGTCAGTTCTGCTTGATCACGTCTTTGCCGGGTCCACCCAGCAGGGTGTCGGTGCCCGTGCCGCCGTACAGCTTGTCGTTGCCGCTGTTGCCGTAGATCGTGTCGGCACCGGCGTCGCCGTACAGCCGGTCGTCACCCCGGCCGCCGGTGATCTCGTCACGCCCGGAACCGCCGTGGATCAGGTCGTTGCCGTCACCACCGGCCAGGTCGTCCTGCCCGGCGCCGCCGTAGATGGTGTCGTTGCCGGCACCGCCGTCGATGTTCCAGGCCTCGCCCTTGGTCACCCGGATCGTGTCGTTGCCCTTGTCGCCGTGCACCCCGGTCAGGTCGCCGCCGGCCCGGCCGACGGTGATCTTGTCGTTACCGGTGCCACCGTAGATCTTTCCGCCGTCGAGGTGGGTGTCCGGGCTGGTGTAGGTGTCGTTGCCCAGGCCCAGGAACCATTCGTCGGGGCTGTAGGTGTCGTCGGTCGGGTTCACGAACCGGACCGAGTCGTTCTTGTCGCCCAGCTTGAAAGTGCCCACGTAGCCAGGGTCCTGGCCCATCAGCACGTTCCAGGTGCAGGAGATCCGGGTGCGGTCGCCGCTCTTCGGGTAGGTGCAGTACTCGCTGGCCGAGGTGATCTCGACGGAATCGTCGATCACGTAGGTGAACTCGAGCTCGCCGTAGCCGGAGTGGTCGTCTTCGACCCCCTTCGAGGTCTTGGTGACGGTGAGCTTGTTGGTCTGGCCGCCGGCCGCCTGGTAGGTCAGTTTCTGGCCGTTGGCGCTGATGCTGACGGTGGCCGGCTTGGCCGCGGCCTGCGCGCCGCTCGCCAGGAGCACCGGTGAAAGACCCACAGCCAGCAGCGATGTGGTGGTCACGGCCAGTGCGGGCAGGCCTGGGCGGCCTCTGCGTCGGGTCATGCGGAATACCTCCGTGCGGGATTCGAGCCGTATGGGGGTTTTACCCCGATACCTCACGCTCTCAGATCCACCGCGTCCCCGTCCCCGGAACGGCCGAAAAAGTCCGGTCCGGCTCCCGACGGCCCAAACCCGGGTCCCGCCAACCGCATCCGCTGCGGCCGGCGGGACGGGGGTACGAACCGGGATCGTCAGTTCTGCTTGATCACGTTCTTGCCGGAACCGCCGAGCAGCGTGTCGGTGCCCTTGCCGCCGTACAGCTTGTCGTTGCCGCTGTTGCCGTAGATCTGGTCGGCGCCGTCGTTGCCGTAGAGCGTGTCGTTGCCCTTGCCACCGGTGATCACGTCGGCCCCGGAACCGCCCTTGATCAGGTCGTTCCCGGCGTCACCGTTCAGGTACTGGGTGCCCTTGCCACCGGTGATCGTGTCGTTGCCGGCGCCGCCGTTGATGAACCAGCTGGTACCGCTCTTCACCTGGACGGTGTCGTTGCCGGTACCGCCCAGCACCCCGCCCAGGTCACCGGAGATCTTGTCGATGGTGACCTTGTCGTTGCCGGGACCGGCCTCGATGCGGCTGCCGTCGGCGTACTTCGTGCTGACGTAGGTGTCGTTGCCGGCGCCCAGGTAGAACGTCTCGGCGTCGTAGGTGTCCCCCTTCGGGTTCACGAACGTGACCTTGTCGTTCTTGTCGCCCAGCTTGATCGCCGAGACGTAGTCCGGGTCCTGCCCGGCCTCCACGATCCAGGTGCAGACCACCTTGGTGTGGTCCGAGCTGACCGGGTAGGAGCACCGGTCGTCGGTGAACGTGATCGTGACGACGTCGTCGAGCGTGTAGGTGTACTCCGACGCACCGTACGCGGAGTTGTCGTCCTCCACGCCGGCCGTCGTCTTGGTCAGGGTGAGCTTGTTGGTCTGCCCGGCGGCCGCCTGGTAGGTCAGCCCCTGCCCCTGGAAGGTGACGGTGGCCGACGTGGCCGCCGCCTGCGCGTTTCCCGCCAGGGCGAGAGCACCCGCGCCCCCGGCCACCAGGACCGCGGTCGCTCCCAGTGCAGGCAGCGCGACCCGGCGTCGTCTGAAAGCCATGTGTTGATCCTCCGGGTTGGGATTCGTGTCGGTACGGGGGTTTTCCCCCGCGGCGGCACGCTGCCAGATCGCGGGGACCCGCACACCCGAAACGGCGAAAAGTTCACTTTCGGCGGGATCGGCGCCAAAACGCCGAGGACGCCGAGGGCCTCACGGCCCGTCGACGTCCTCTGCTGTGTTCTTGAAGGTTCTCGGAGGTCAGTAGCCCCAGCGCTCGCACATCGGGCGCAGCTCGACCGGCACGTCGGAGATGTCGGGCAGGGGGCGGCCCTGCTGGATGGTGCCGGTCTTGATCTTGTCTTTCCAGTCCCCGATGCCCTTCACGAAGCCACCGTGGTCCTGCTTGCCGTACTCCAGCATGCCGGGTTCCCACTCCAGGCCGAGGAATTCACAGATCAGCTGGGTCTGCTTGGCCGGCTCGCTGGTCAGGTCCTCGTACCGCAGGGTGAGGCCGGCCCGCTTGTTCCGGGCCTTCTCCAGGTATTCCATGTAGTTGAGGGTGTGGTGAATGGCCTTCTTCAGCGGCCGCTTCTCCGGGTCGCCCTCGTGCCAGGACTGCGCGATCGACCAGGGATGGCGGATCAGGTAGATGAATTTGGCCTTGGGCCAGGCGGTGGCGAGCCGGTCGGCGACGAACACGTTGCTCGGGGTCTTCTCCACCAGCACCGACTTGCCGCTCTGCACCAGCTCACGGTGGAGCATGCGGTCCCAGAGCAGGTGCTCCAGGTCGCGCTCGTTCAGGTCCAGGTGCTCCAGGGCCTGCTGCACCGGCTCGGTGTAGGCGATCACCTGGGTGCGGCGGAAGTGCATCTCGTGCGGGGAGTGGATCTGCGAGTGGCTGTTCAGGATCACCCGGGAGAGCGTCGATCCCGAGCGCACCGAGGAGAGCAGGAACACCGGGCGCTGCACCAGCCGGTCACGCGGGTCGGCCGGGCGGCGCACGGGAATGCGCGGCTTCGGGGCCTCGACGGGCGGCGGAACCTCCTCCGGCGCCTCGTCTTCCTTGATCCGCACCACGCGGAACCCGAAGCGTTGCTCGAGTTCCCGGTTGACCGCTGCTACCACCTTGCGTCGCTGTGCCACGCGGAGAGAGGTTACGCAGTTTCTCTGTGCGTTGTACATGCAGGACCTGTGTTGAGACAGACTTGGTACAAAATTTGAACACAGCCTGCACGAATGCCGGGTTTCACGCTCCGGACGGTGGATCTGCGATGAATTCGAATACCGATCGGTTACGCACCGGTGAAGCGGAACAACTCGATGTCCTGATCATCGGCGCCGGGCTGTCCGGCATCGCGACGGCATGTCACCTTGAGCGTTCGCTCCCGCACACCAGGTACGCCGTGCTGGAGGCCCGGCCGGACACCGGCGGAACCTGGGACCTGTTCCGCTATCCCGGTGTTCGATCCGACTCGGACATGTTCACGCTCGGCTACTCGTTCCGTCCGTGGCGTGGCCGATCCGCCGTCGCCGACGGCGGATCGGTGCTGAACTACCTGCGCGAGACCGCGGAAGAGTACGGCGTCAGTTCCAGAATTCGCCTCGGGCACCGGGTTTTTTCGGCGTCCTGGTCGGGCGAGCGGGCCCGCTGGCTGGTGCGGGTGCGGCTGGAGGACGACGAGGAGCTGGTGATCAGTTGCGGCTTTCTCTGCCTGAACACCGGGTACTACGACTACGAGCAGCCCCACCTGCCGGAATTCCCCGGCCGCGAGCGGTTCACCGGCCGGCTCGTGCATCCCCAGCTGTGGCCGGACGACCTGTCCTGGGCCGGGCAGGACGTGGTGGTGATCGGCAGCGGGGCGACCGCGGTCTCGATGGTGCCGGCGCTCGCCCCGGCCGCCCGCCGGGTGATCATGCTCCAGCGCTCCCCCGGCTACCTGATCTCGCTGCCCGCCCGCATCCCCTGGACCGGCCGCCGGCCGAAGCTGGAACGTCTGCGCAGCGCCACCGTGACCTCCCTGTTCTGGCACCTGTGCCGGCTGGCCCCGCGGTCCAGCGCGCGGTGGCTGATCGGCCGGGTGCGGCGCCTGCTGCCCCCGGGCTACCCGGTGCACGAGCACTTCACACCCCGCTACCGGCCCTGGGACCAGCGGCTGTGCCTGGTGCCCGACGCCGACCTGTTCACCGCCCTCGCGTCGGGCGACGCGGAAGTGGTGACCGGCACCGTCGACACCCTCACCGAGCGCGGCGTGCGGCTCACCGACGGCCGTGAGCTGCCGGCCACGCTGATCGTCGCGGCCACCGGCCTGCGGCTGAAACTGCTCGGCGGGATCGCGCTCGACCTGGACGGCGAACCGGTCGATCCGGGGTCGACCGTGATGTACAAGGGCTCGATGCTGAGCGGGGTGCCCAACCTGTCGGTGACCGTGGGCTACCCGAACGCCTCGTGGACGCTGAAGGCCGAGCTCACCGCCCGGTTCGTGGTGCGGGTGCTGCGGCACCGGCGCCGGTGCGGGTACCGGGTGGCGGTGGCATCACCCCCGCCGTCCCCCCAGCGGTTGCCGTTGATGCCGCTGACCTCGGGTTACCTGCTGCGCTCGGCCCGTTCGGTGCCCCGCCAGGGCGGCCGGTGGCCGTGGCGGCTGTACCACTCGTTCTGGATCGACACCGTTCTGGTGCGGGGCGGACGGGTCAACGGCGAGGGGCTCACCTTCCGCCGCTGATCCCGGGTCAAGCCGCGGCTGCGGGGTGCCGACACCTCCGGGGTGAAGCCGGGGGTCGATCAGGGTGTTCGGGGCGTCTCCCTGCTGGTCTGCGGGACCGGCGGGAAGACCTTCGCGGTGCCGCTGGGTGCCGTGCGCGAGACTCTGCGCCCGTTGCCGGTCTCGCCGGTGCCGGGCATGCCCGGCTTCGTGCTCGGGGTCGCCCGGGTGCGGGGGTCCGCGGTGCCGGTGGTGGACGCCGGGGTGCTGACCGGGGGACGCCCGGTGGAGGCCACCCGCTGGATCACCCTGAGCGCGGACGCCCACCGGTCCGTGGCGCTGGCGGTGGCCGCCGTGACCGGCATCCGCACGCTGCCCATGAGCGACCTGGAGCAGTTGCCGCCGTTGCTCGGCGGTGAGGGCCCCCAGCTGTTCTCCGGGATCGCCTCCCGGGACGGCGAGTTCCTGCTCGCCCTGGAGGCCTCGCACCTGGTGCCGGACGGGCTCTGGGACCGGCTGGCGGGGGTGACGTCATCCTGACCGTGAAGCGGCCGGGCCGCCGGCGTCCCTCGTCGGCCGTCACAACGGTGGACGACGAGGAGCTGGACCGCTTCGCCCAGATCGTCGAACGCCAGCTCGGGCTCACCTTCGGGACCGCCGACCGGGCCCGGCTGGCCCAGGCGCTGCACCACCGGCTCGACACCGGAACCGGTGGGCGGACGTCCGGCTACCTGGACCGGCTGGAGGGCGGCGGGGCGACACGCGCCCAGGAGCTCGCCGGGCTGGCCGGCGAGCTGACCGTGGGCGAGACCTACTTTCTGCGGCAGGCCGAGCAGTTCCGGGTGCTCACCCAGCAGGTGCTGCCGGAACGACTGGGACAGGCCACGCGGCCGCTGTCACCGTTGCGGGTGCTGTCCGCCGGGTGCGCCAGCGGCGAGGAGCCCTACTCGCTGGCCATCGCGCTGGCCGAGGCCGGGCACCCGGAGAGCCGGATCACCGGGATCGACGTGAACCCGCTGGCCCTGGCCAAGGCCCGCACCGGGCACTACACGCCGTGGTCGATGCGGGTCGTGCCGCCGCTGGTGCAGCGACGCTGGTTCGTCAAGGAGGGCAACGGCTTCCAGATCGTGCCGCGGCTGCGCGAGAACGTGGAGTTCCGGCAGGCCAACCTGGCGGCCGACGATCCCGCCCTGGTGCGGCACGGGTTCGACGTGATCTTCTGCCGCAACGTGCTGATGTACTTCGCGCCGGACAAGATGGCCGAGGTGGTGGCGCGTTTCGCCACCGCGCTGCTGCCCGGCGGCTACCTCTTCCTCGGGTCGGCCGAGACGCTGCGGGGCGTGTCCGGCGACTTCGACCTCCGGGAGAGCGGCAACACCTTCTACTACCAGCTCGCCGACCGGCACCGGCGCATCCCGGAAACCCGTGCCCACCGGTCGGTTCCGCCCCGGCCCCGGGCGCCGCACGACCCCCCGCCGGGACCCGGGCCCGCCGACCGGGAGTCGTTCGGGCAGGTGCTCGATCTGGTGCGGGCCGAGCGGTTCGGGGCGGCGCTCGGCGTGCTCGGGCTGATCGACCTGCCGGTCCCGCCGCCGCGCACGCCCTGGGAGACCGAGGTGCTGCTGGTGCGGGCCGTGCTGCTGGCCCACTCCGGCGACCTGACCGGCGCCGGGCGGGACGCCCAGCGGCTGATCGGCCGCGGCGGCCCGGTGGTCGCCGACGCGCACGCGGTGCTGGCCACCTGCCGGGAGGCCGACGCCGACGCCCGCGGCTCGCTGCTGCACTGGCGGGCCGCCACCGAGGCGGACCCTCGTTTCGCCATCGCCCACCTGCATCTGGGTCGTCTCGTCCGGGGCACCGGTGACCTGGCCGGGTCCGGTCGCTCCTACGACCGGGCGGCGGCCCTGCTGCCGCACGAGAGCGAGCGGCGGATGCTGCTCTTCGGCGGGGGTTTCGACCGGGACGCCCTGCTGTCGGTGTGCCGCACGATGTCGCGGGAGGGGTCCGCATGATCACCGACGAACGGGTCGAGCTCTCCCACCGGGCCCGGCTGATGCGCGAGGAGTTCGACACCGGGTTCGCCGAGATGCCCGGTCAGGTGGTGGCCGACACCGAGGACGTGCTGCTGGTCCGGATCGGCGACGAGGAACGGGTGGTGCCGCTCGGCGAGGTGGCCGGCGTGGCCGCCCGGCCGCTGATCACGGCCGTCCCCACGACGCAGCCGGCGATGATCGGGCTGATCAGCGACCGCGGCAACGTCACGGCCGTCTGGGACCTCGGGCAGCTGCTCGGGCTTCCTGCCGAGAACCCGCGCTGGTTGGTGATTCCCGCGATCGAGAAGAGCGTCGCGTTCACCTTCGACCACTTCGCCGGCTTTCTGCGCGTCGAGCAGGAGCAGATCGCGGACGACCAGAGACTCTCGCTGGCCGGGCTGGTCGAGACCATCCGTGAGCTGGCCGGAACCGGATCGAGAGGCACGACATGAGAACGAACTGGACGTTCGGCCGGTCCCTGGGGGTCGGCTTCGCCCTGGTGCTGCTGCTGAACGTGATCGGCGGGGCGGTGGCGCTGTTCGGGCTGAACGAGGTGGTGCGGGCCAAGGACCGGGTGATCGAGGTGGACAGCCGGCTGGAACTGATCGCCCAGAAGATGATCTCGGCCCGGGCCGAGCGGGCGGCGGACGCGCGGGCGTACCTGCTGACCGGCGACACCGACTTCCGGCAGGACGCGGAGAACGGCACCGACAGGTTCGAGGCGCTCCTGCGGGAGGCCGGCGGTGTGGTGCACACCGACCGCGGACGGTCGCTGCTGGCGACGATCCGCTCGGTGGAACAGACGGTCGTCGAGGTGCAGGCCGACCTGTTCGAGGTGCGCGCGAACGGCACCACGCTGGAGTCGGCCCAGGCGTTCGTCGGGGCCCGCAACACCCGGGTGGCGTTGCAGAAGGCCCTGACCGACTTCGCCGACTACGAGGAGGCCCTGACCGAGGAGGGGATCCGGGCGGCCGAATCGGCCCAGCGACGCGACATCATCACGATCGTCGTGGTGATCGCGGGCGCCGTGCTGGCGACGGCGCTGATCGGCCTGTTCATCACCCGGCGGATGCGCCGGCGGATCGGCACCGCGGTCGGCGACGTGCAGGCTTCCTCGGCCGAGCTCCAGACCACCGCGAACCAGCAGGCCGTGGGGGCGATGGAGCAGGCCACGGCGATGAGCGAGATCTCCACCACGATCAACGAGCTGCTGGCCACCTCGCGGCAGATCACCGAGAGCGCGCAACGGGTGTCCGACGTGGCCGAGCAGACCGCGGAGGCGGGCGGCTCGGGCCGCAGCACGCTGGCCACGGCGCAGCAGTCGATGGACGAGATCAGCGGCCAGGTGGACGTGATCGTCGGGCACATGCTGGAACTGGGCGAGAAGTCGCAGCAGATCGGCGCCGTGCTGGGGATCGTGTCGGAACTGGCCGAGCAGACCAACATCCTGGCGATCAACTCGACCATCGAGGCGGCCGGGGCGGGCGAGTCCGGCCGGCGGTTCGGGGTGGTGGCCGACGAGATCCGCAAGCTGGCCGACCGGGTGGCCGAGTCGACCAAGGAGATCCGCACGCTGATCGACGAGGTGCGCGGCGCGGTGCACACCACCGTGCTGGCCACCGAGATCGGCAAGAAGTCGGTGGACGCCGGCACCGCCCAGTTCGAGAGCGTGGCGGCACAGTTCGAGCAGATCGTCGACCTGGTGCAGACCACCACCGAGGCAGCCCGGGAGATCGAGCTCTCGACCAAGCAGCAGACGTCGGCGGTGGAGCAGGTGAACTTCGCCGTCGGGAACGTCACCCAGACCACCCGGGACAACGAGGCCGGATCGGCCCAGACCCTGGTCACCGCGTCGCAGCTGGCCGAGTTGTCGTCACGGCTGCG
Source organism: Kineosporia corallincola (assembly GCF_018499875.1). GTDB lineage: Bacteria > Actinomycetota > Actinomycetes > Actinomycetales > Kineosporiaceae > Kineosporia > Kineosporia corallincola. The sequence goes on from NZ_JAHBAY010000018.1 coordinate 111,665, forward strand.
GATGCTGATCGAGCCCGGCACCCTGGCCCACCCCGAGCTGGTGGGTGCCGCGGCCGGCCGGTCGCACGCGTCTTCGGGCTCGCCCGGGTCCTCCGGCTCGCACAGGTCCCCGGGATCGCACAGTTCTTCCGGATCGCAGGGTTTTTCGGGATCGCACGGGCTGCTCGGCCCGCCGGACCGGGACGACCTGGGTGACCTGAACAGCCGGGACGACCGGGACGACCGGGACGAGCCGCCGGACCGGACGGCCGACCGGTGAACGATCTCGAGCAGTACTTCCGGATCGAGGCCCGCGAGCTCATCGACGAGCTGAGCGTGGCCCTGTCCGAGCTGTCCGCGGGCGGTCCGGCGGGCGGTCCGGCCGGGGTCGCGCTGCGGCACGCCCATACCCTGAAGGGCGCGGCCCGGGTGGTGGGACGCGTCGCCATGGCCGACCAGGTGCACGAGCTGGAGGAGTTGCTCGGGCCGTACCGGAACTCCGCCGAGCCGGTGCAGAGCGCGTTGCTGGGCCGCATGCAGGTGCTGGTGGACTCGCTCAGCGACGATCTGGAGGGCCACTCCGGCGAACCGGCGGCCGCGGAGGAGGAGAGTCCGGGGCCGGCGATACCAGAGCCGGTGATTCCGGGGCCGCGGGCCGAGAGTCCCTCCCCCTCGGGCCGACCCGCCGACGCGGGCGTCCCGGTGGCCTCTCCCACCGAAGAGCTCCAGGCGTCCCCCGGCAACGCGCCGGAGGCGCGAGACCACCCGTCCACCACCACGATCGAGACCACCCGCACCGAGGAACTGGCCAACACCGCCCAGACCGCCCGGGCGTCGCTGACCGAGATCGACAACGTGATCGACGGGGTCGGCCAGACCCGGATCGAGCTGGGGGCGGTGCGTGACGCCGCCCGCCGCGTCTGGCAGCTGCGCGCGGAGGCCGGGCCGGGCGGTCCCGGTCCCGGCGGCAACCGGCTGACCGAGAAGCAGTCCGACGAACTGGCCGCGCTGGCCAGGATTCTCGGCAGCAGCGCGGACCGGATGGAGCGCGAGCTGCGTGAGGTGTACACCACCGCCGAACGGTTGCGGCTGATCCCGGTGACCACCATCGTCCCGGATCTGGAGCGGGGCGTGCGGGACGTCACCGCGGCCCAGGGCAAGCTGGCCCGGCTGGAGGTGCGCGGCGCCGAGATCGCCCTGGACGCCAATGTTCTGGCGGGGGCGCAGACCGCGCTGCGGCAGATCGTCCGCAACGCGGTGGCGCACGGGGTGGAGACGCCCGCCGAACGACTGTCCCGGGGCAAGAGCGAGACCGGGCTGGTGCGGGTGGAGGTGACGCACGGCGCGGCCGGGGTGCGGTTCCGCTGCACCGACGACGGCCGGGGCATCGACATCGGCGCGGTGCGGACCAAGATGATGCAGTCCGGGCGCACGCCGGACAACTCGCTCGGCGACGCCGACATCCTGAAACTCCTTCTGGGCAGCGGGATCAGCACGGCGTCCACGGTCAGTGAGATCTCCGGCCACGGGATCGGCCTGGACGTGGTGCAAGACGTGGTGCGGCGGATCGGCGGACGGATCGAGATCCACACCGAGCCCGGCCGGGGCACCACGATCGACCTCACCGCACCGGCGTCGATGACCGCCCAGGAGGTGGTGCTGGTCCGCCCGCAGACGGAGCAGCAGGAGTTCGACGACCCGGACCCGGCGGGCTCCGACGACGCCGGGCCGCTGGTCGCGCTGCCGCTGCACGCGATCCGGCAGGCCAGAAGGGTCACCCGACAGGACTTCTCGGGAGCGATGGCGGTGATGCACGACGGGCGCCGCATCCCCTACGCACCACTGCCCGACGTGCTCGGGCTGCCCTCCACCGAGCGGGACGGCCCGGCGGGATCGGGCGGACGCACCGTGCTGGTGCTGGACGGGGCGAACGGGCCGGTCGCGGTGGGGGTCGGCCGGTTGGTCGGTACCGCCGAGGTGGCGGTGCGCACGGTGCCCGCCCTGGCTCCGGTTCCGCCTCTGGTGTGCGGGGTCTGGATCGACATCGACGGGCGGCCCCGGCCGGTGCTGGACCCGGTGCACCTGGCGGCGGAGGCCACCGCCCGGCGGATGCCCCGGTCCCCGGTGGCCGATCTCGTCCCGGTACCGGTTGCCCGCAACGGCATCTCGCGCCGGGCCACGATCCTGATCGTCGACGACTCGCTGACCACCCGGATGCTGGAGCGCAGCATCCTGGAGTCGGCCGGGTACCGGGTGGAGCAGGCCGGGTCGGCGGAGGAGGGCCTGGCGATGGCCGCCCGCAAGCGGTACGCGGTGGCCGTGGTCGACGTGGAGATGCCCGGGATGGACGGCTTCGGCTTCATCGAGCAGACCCGCACCCGGGCCGAACTGAGGCACATGCCGTGCATTCTCGTCACCTCGAAGGCTTCGCCGCAGGACCGCGAGCGGGGCCGGGCGGCCGGGGCGCGGGCGCACATCGACAAGGGCGAGTTCCACCAGAGCACACTGCTGGACCGGGTGGCCGAGCTGGTCGCCGAGGGGGAACGATGACGGCCGGGCGGACGGTGCGGGTGCTGGTGGTCGAGGACTCGCGCACCGTGCGGGCCCGGATCGTGGCCGCGCTGCGCTCGGACCCGGCGATCGAGGTGGTGGGCGAGGCCGGTGACGGGCAGGCCGCCGTCGACGAGTGCACCCGGCTGCGACCCGACGTGGTGACGATGGACATGATGCTGCCCGGGATGTCCGGCCTGGCCGCCACCGAGCACCTGATGCAGTACTGCCCCACACCGATTCTGGTGATCTCCAGCGCCGACAACCGGGCCGGATTCATCGACACGATGGCCGCGCTGGAGGCCGGTGCGGTGGACGTGCTGGAGAAGCCGCTGGGCCGCGACCCGGGCGGCGGGAACGACGCCTGGGACCGCGAGTTCCTGCGCACCGTCAAGCTGGTCGCCAAGATCAAGGTGATCCGGCGGATCGGCCACCACCCGGTGCCCGCCGACCGGCAGCCCGCCCTGCGCGCGCCCGCGCCCGACCCGGCGCGCCCCTACTCGGTCGTGGCGATCGGTGCCTCGACCGGCGGCCCGACCGCGGTGGCCACGGTGCTGCGCACTCTGCCGGCGACCTTCGCCCTGCCGCTGCTGCTGGTGCTGCACGTGCACGAGTCGTTCGGCACCGCCTTCGCGTCGTGGCTCCAGGAGGCCACCGAGCGCCGGGTGCGGCTGGCGACGAGCGGCGAGCCGCTGAGCCACGTGCGGCCGGGTGAGGTGGTGATGGCCCCGCCCGGGCGGCACCTGCGGGTGCGCAGCAACGCCCTGCTGCTCAGCGACGAGCCCGAAAGACATTCCTGCCGGCCCAGTGTCGATGTGCTGTTCGACTCGCTCGCGGCCTCGCACGGCCCCCGGGTGGCGGCCGTGCTGCTGACCGGGATGGGCAAGGACGGCGCCACCGGGCTGCTGGAGATCGACAAGGCCGGTGGCCTGACCATCGCCCAGGACGAGGCCACCTCGGCCGTGTTCGGGATGCCCGGCGAGGCGGTGCGTCTGGGCGCCGCGCAGCACGTCCTCGGTATCGACGAGATCGGCCCCGCACTGGGCCGTCTCACCGTTCCCTTCGATCTGGCAGCGCGGGTGAGGCCACGATGAGCACCGACCATCCGGAGAGCATCGGCACGGTGCTCATCCTGGACGACAGCCTGACCGTGCGGATGGACCTGGTGCGGGCGTTCGAGGAGGCGGGCTGGCGGACCATGCCCTGCGCCACGGTGGCCACCGCCTGGGAGCGACTGGCCGCGGAGCCGGTGGACTGCGTGGTGCTGGACGTGGTGCTGCCCGACGGCAACGGCGTGGACGTGCTGCGGCAGCTACGCACCGACCCGGGCACGGCGGCCCTGCCGGTGCTGATGCTCAGCACCGAGGCCGAGGTGCAGGACCGGATCCGGGGTCTGCGCACCGGGGCCGACGAGTACCTCGGAAAGCCCTACGACTCGGGCTATCTGGTGGCCCGGGCGCAGGAGCTGATCGCCTCCGGCACGGCCGTGCCGGAGGCCGGGGCCGAGCACGTGGTGCGGGTGCTGGTGATCGACGACAGCCCGGACGTGCGGGACCGGTTCGCCGACCTGTTGCGGGCGAGCGGGTACGAGGTGGTGCAGGCCGATTCGGGGCTGGCCGGGCTGCGTCTGGCGGCGGCCCGGCGACCGGACGCGGTGCTGGTGGACGCCGAGCTGCCGGACATCGACGGGGCCACGGTGATCCGCCGGATCCGCCTGGACTCGGCGTTGCGTGGGCTGCCCTGCCTGCTGCTCGCCGCCTCGGAGGACGCCGGGGCCGAGCTGACCGCCCTGGACGCCGGGGCGGACGCCTTCGTGGGGGCGGGCACGGACGCCGACGTGGTGCTGGCCAAGCTCAGTGCCGCGCTGCGGCAGACCGTGGTGGCGGGGCCGGTGGTCGACACCGCCAGCCTCCAGCGACTGAAGAAGGTGGTGGCGGTCGGTTCCACGGTGGTCGCCTCGCACGCCGAGCACCTGCGCGGCGAGGGGTTCGACGTGGTGCAGGCGCACACCGGCGACGAGGCGCTGGAACTGCTGGCCTTCCAGGGCTGCGACTGCATCCTGATCGAGCTGTCCGCCGACGACGGCCCGGTGCAGCTCGAGGTCTGCCAGAAGGTCAAGGCGGCTCCGGGTGTTCGCGACGTCCCCCTGATCGTGATCGGTGACGACGACCAGCGGCAGACGATGGTGGACGCGCTGGCGGCCGGGGCCGACGACTACGTGAACGCCTCGGCCGACGTCCGGGTGCTGCTCGCCCGCATCCGCGCGCAGCTCCAGCGCAAGCAGATCGCCGACGAGTACCGGCAGATCCGGGAGAGTCTGCTGCGCCGCGAGATCGAGGCCGCGCAGGCCCGGGCGGACGCCGAGATCGCCCAGACCAAGGCCGCGATGGTGGAGGAACTGGAGCGCAAGAACCAGGAGCTGGAGGCGTTCAGCTACTCGGTCTCGCACGACCTGCGCAGTCCGCTGCGGGCGATCGACGGGTTCACCACGATGCTGATCGAGGTGGTGGACGAGCACCTGGACGAGAGCAGCCGGCACTACGCCGACCGGATCCGGGCGTCGGTGAAGCGGATGAACGAGATGATCGACGACCTGATCCAGCTCTCCCGCGTGGGCCGGGCCGAGATCGCCCGCCGGCCGGTGGATCTGGCCACGATGGCGAACGAGATCCTGACCGACCTGGCGGCCGGCTCCCCCGGCCGTCAGGTGGAGCGGTCGATCGGCGACGGGCTCACCGCGAGCGCCGACGCCCGGCTGCTGCGCAACGTGCTGGAGAACCTGCTGGGCAACGCCTGGAAGTTCAGCGGCCAGGCGGAGAGCCCGCGGATCGAGGTGGGGCGGGCCGGGAACGGCGACTTCTTCGTGCGGGACAACGGTTCCGGGTTCGACATGAGCCAGGCCGGGCGGCTGTTCTCGCCGTTCCAGCGGTTGCACAAGCAGACCGATTTCCCCGGCACCGGCATCGGGCTGGCCACCGTGCACCGGATCATCGAGCGGCACGGCGGGCGGATCTGGGCCGAGTCGGCACCGGGGCAGGGGGCCACGTTCTGGTTCACCCTGCCGGAGGGGACGGGCTAGCCGGAGTGCACCTCCAGCTCACCCAGCTGGGCGTTCGGCCAGCCGCTGTTGGCGCTGAAAACCAGCTTCAGATAACGGGTGCTGGCCGAGACCGAAACCGTGACGCTGTTGTTCGAGCCGTTGTTCGCGTCGAACGTGTAGCCGGTGGCTCCCTTGATCGAGGAGTACGAGCTGCCGTTGCGGCTGCCCTGCACGGCGATCGTCTGGGTGCGGCTGTTCCAGTCCGAGACCGGCGGCAGCGAGAGCACCAGCCGGCCGACCTTCTGCACCGAGCCGAGGTCCACCGTGAGGGTCTGCGGGAAGCCCTCTTCCGCCTCCCAGTAGGTGCCGGCGCTGCCGTCGGTGACGTTGCTGGCGGCGTAGTCCTGGGTGTGACTGCTCTCCTGCACCCAGCGCCCGGACACCAGGTTCACCGACGCGTCGGCGGTGACCACCGAGCTGGTGGCCTTCGTGGTGCTGCTGCTCGCCTTCGTGGTGGTGCTGCTGCTCGTCGTCCTGCGGGTGGCCGGGGCGTCCGCGGACGGGGCACTGGTCGCCTTGGGCTCGCCGGTCTTCTCGGGCGCAGCCTTCTTCGTCGCCTTCTTGCTGGGCGTGGCGCTCGGGGTGGCGGTGGCCGTGACGCCGGCCGTGGTGGTCTCCGAGACCGTCGGGATGGTCACGTTCAGCTGCTGTTCCGAGGACAGGTTGTCGGGGTCGTCGCCGGAGATCGACTGCACCGCCAGCATTCCGCCGACGATCACGGCCACCACCGCGGCGACCGACCCGCCGATCACCGCGCCGCCGCGCAGACCGGGCACCGGTACCCCCAGCCAGGTACGCCGGGTCGCGCGGCCCGCCCACGAGGACACGAAGTCCTCGTGCGCGTTCCGGGGGCCCTGGGCGTCCTTGAGGTTCGGGGTGTTCCGGGTACTCCGGTCGGTACTCCGGTCGATACCCCGGGCACCCCGGTCGTTCCGGACGACCTCCTGGGCCTCACGGCGACGCCGGGCCGCCCGGCCCTCCGTCGTGCCCGGCGCCGGTTCGCTGGTCTTCACGCTCTGCGTCTCCCACGACTTCCACGACACGGCAGCAATGGCGGGTCAGATACGCCATGAGCGTGGCAGATCCGTTTCGGCCTGATTCGCGCCGGGAACAGGATTTCCCTTTCGGCCACGCAGAACTGCCCCGTCGGACCTACCGGTCCGGCGGGGCAGCGTCGGTGAAACCGGCTCAGCCGGTGAAGGTCCAGATGTGGTCGTCGTCCGGGGAGCAGGTGTACAGGGTCAGCTCCTGGTCGGGCTGGTCGTGGGCGTTGTTGATGTTCGAGACGTCCAGGCACAGGCCGCTCTTCACGTTGACCAGGTAGAAGCCGCCGCCCTGGGCCTGCTTCCGGAACATCTGGTTGTCCGTGTCACCCGGCAGGCAGGCGTGCGTGATCACATTGGTGCCGGCCGCGACGCTGCCCGAGCCACCGACGTCCAGGCAGTACTGGGACTTGACCTCGCGCAGCAGGAAAGTGCCGTCGGCCTGGGTGATCGTCTCGTAGCGCTGGTTGTCGTCCGCGCTCGAGTCGCAGTAGTACTGAGTGACGTTCACGTCGCCGGCCACCGCGCCGTAACCGGGCAGGTCCACGCAGAACCCGGTGACCAGGTTCTTGATCGCGCCGACCGACGCCGTGGTGGCTCCCGGCTTCTTCTCCGCCTTCTCGGCGGCCGCCGTGGCCTTCTTCTTCTGCGCCGCCGTCTGTTTCTCGCTCTGCTTGACGGTCTGCTTCGGCGTGCTGGTGGCCTCCTCCGTCACCGTCCGGGTGTGGACGGGGACAGCGGCCTCCTTGGTCTTCGTCTTCTTCGGGTCCTTGGTGGCCGTGGCCGTGGGCTCCGCCGTCGCGGTCGCCGTCGGCGAGGGCGAGGTGGTGCTGCCGAGACCGGCCGAGGTGAGCGCGGCGGTGTCGGACGTGCCGTCACCCGACCTGGTGAACGCCTGAACCGCCATCACGCCGCCGATCACGATCCCGACCACCAGGGCGGCCGAGGCACCGATCACGACCACGCCGCTCAGGCCCCTGGTCGGCACCCCGATCACGGGGCGGCGGCCGAGCATGGAGCTCTTCCAGGAGGAGAGGAACTCGGTGTGCTCGTCCGGCTCGCTCTCGCTCTCCGGGCGACGGCCGGAACCCGGCTCGCTGGAACTCACGGTCTACTCCCACTCACGACGGCGGCTGACCTCAGGGTCGTGGAACGCTCCACGGTGACAGGCCCGGTCCGCACCCACCGAACCGGGGCCACGGCCCTTTCCCTTTAGCCCCCGCAACCGTGCCCGGAAGTACCGGGAACCCAGGTCCGCCGAGCAACGTCAGGACCCGAAGCTCCAGACCTGGTTGTCGGCCGAGGAGCAGGCCACCAGGGCCAGGCTGGTGTCGACCGGGCTGCTGTCCTTGTCGGTGCCCTGCGGGTCCAGGCACAGGCCGCTCTTCACGTTCACCAGGTAGAAACCGCTGCCCTGAGCCTGCTTCCGGAACATCTGGTTGTCCGCGGCCCCCCGCACGCAGGTGCTGACGGCCACCGTGCTGTTCGCCGCGACGCTGTCGGTGCCGTCCACGTCGAGGCACAGGTTGGACTTCAGGTTACGCAGCAGGAAGGTGCCGTTCGACTGGGTGACGGTCTGGAACTCCTGGTTGTCGGTGTCACCGGGATAGCAGTTCGTCTGGAGGGCCTGGCTGCCCGCGCCGACCGCCTCCAGTCCGGTGAGGTCCACGCAGTAGCCGGTGACCAGGTTCCTGATGACGCCGACCGTCGCCGTGACCGGGGCGGCGACGGTCTTCTTCGGCGTCGCCTTGGTAGTGGTCTTCTTCGGCGTGGCGGTCGCCGTCGGCGTCGCCTCGCGGGTGACCGTGCGGGTACGGGTCTCCGCCGTGGCCGCCTTCTCGGTCTTCGTCTTCTTCGGCTTCTCGGTGGGCGACGCGGTCGGCGTGCCGGTGACGGTGGGCTCCGGGGTCGTCGTCTTCAGGCCGGCGGACGTCAGCGCGGCCGTGTCCGAGTTGTCCGGCCCGGTCGCGGTGGCCGCCTGGATCGCCATCGTGCCGCCGACCACCACGCCCACCACGACGGCGACCGAGGCGACGATCACCACCACGCCGCGCAGGCCCCGGGTCGGCACACCGATCGCGGGACGGCGGCCCAGCATCGAGCCCTTCCACGAGTCCAGGAACTCGGTGTGCTGATCGGGTTCCGGGTCACTCGACGACTTCACGGTTCTTCTCCTGCCAGGGGTACGTCTGCACAGTCAGGCAGTTGTCAGGGATGCGGCGATGCAACGCACCACCGTGGCAGCCCCGGCCGCGGCACGGCACACCCGCCGCCGCGACCTTCCCTTTCGCCCGTCCGGAGTTGCCCGGAAGTCTTCCGGCACAAGATCATCCGGGCGAGTCCGCGCCGGTCGGCCCTCGCACCGGTCAGACCTCGCACCGGTCAGACCTCGCTCCGGTCAGACCTCGCTCCGGTCAGACCGAGTGCGGCGGGATGTCGGCCGGCTCGATCCGCTGGAGCACCTCGTTGGTGGTCGTGTCGTCCAGATCCATGTCGGCGAGCCGGGCGGCCTGCCGCTCGGTCATCGTCTGGAACAGCTGCCGGGCCACCCGGCCGTTGCCGAAGCCGGTGTTGCGGGGCAGCGAGTCGAAGTACTCGACCAGCGACGCTCGGGTCTTCGGGGTGAGCTCGTACTCGTGGTGGTCCGCCTGCATCCCGACGATCCGGGTGAGCTCCTCCGAGCTGTAGTCGACGAACTCCAGCGTGCGCGAGAACCGGGACTTCAGGCCGGGGTTCGAGCTGAGGAACCGGGACATCTCGTTGGAGTACCCGGCCACGATCACCACGATCTCGTCGCGGTAGTCCTCCATCAGCTTCATCAGCGTGACGATGGCCTCCTGGCCGAAGTCGTTCGACTGCCCGGGCGGGGCCAGCGAGTACGCCTCGTCGAGGAACAGCACGCCGCCCAGCGCCTTACGGAACACCGCCTCGGTCTTCGGCGCGGTGTGACCGACGTACGACCCGACCAGCGCACCCCGGTCGGCCTCGACCAGGTGCCCCTTCTCCAGCACCCCGAGCCGGGCGAGCAGGCCACCGTACAGCCGGGCCACCGTCGTCTTACCGGTACCCGGGTTACCGGCGAACACCAGGTGCCGGCTCAGCGGCGGCGCGGCCAGCCCGGCCTCCTGCCGGCGGCGCACCATCTGCATCAGCTTGACCAGCGCCGTCACGTCGGCCTTGACCTGCTCCAGGCCGACCAGCTCGGTCAGTTTGCCGCGCAGTTCGTCGAGCGAGCCCTCCGGCTCGGCACCGGCCGAGACGTCGACGCCGAGCTCCGCCTCGGTCGGGCCGTTGACCGTGGCCTTCTTCTTGTCTGAGGCACCGCTGCGCTCGCTGACCCCGGACTCCGGGATCGTCGAGGTCTCGACGTTGCTGATGACGTTCTTGCTGAACTCCGGTCTGGCGTCCTCGTCCTGGCTGAGGTCCGCCTCGGTGTCGTGGATGCGCCAGCCGGTCACGGTCGGTGTGGCCTTCTTGCCCACGTGCAGCGCGGGGAAGCCGGTGGCCGAGACGTCGCAGTCCTCATAGGTTCCCGCCGCGCCGTCGCCGACGAAGACGCCGTTCTTCGTGGTGTCGCGAACGGTCAGCCGGGTCACCGTGGGCTTCGCGCCGGTCCAGACGACCAGCCCGGAACCACCCGCGCCGTCCACCTGACAGCCCTCGAAAGTGCCCCGCGCGTCTTTCTCCAGCACGATCCCGGCGGTACCGGCCCGGCGCACCCTGGCGTCGCGCACGGTGGCGTTCGCCCCCGGGCCGACCTGCACGGCGGAGCGCTCGCTGTCGTTGACGACGATCTTCTCGACCTTGGCCTCCTGCCTGGAAACCATCGAGACCCCGACGCCGCAGCGCTCGAGCTCCAGCCCGGACAGGTCGAGTTCGGCCTCGCCCTCGGTCTGCACACCGGACAGCCCGGCGCCCCGCACCGTGCCACCGCGCACCCGCCCGGTCGCCCGGCCCTTGAGATGCAGCCCGTGTTCCGGGGTCTCGAGCACGCCGAGGCCGGTGGCGTCGAGCTGGGCGGAGTCACCGACGCAGACCGCGCTGAACGTGGCGGACTCGACCGTGACGTCTTTCAGCTGGGCTCCGGAGGTGCCGGACAGGAAGATCCCGTTCGCCCCGCTGCGCCGGATCGTGCCGTCGCTGAACTGGACCTGGGCCTTGTCGCGGGCAACCACGCCGGTGCTGGTGACCCGGTCGAGGACACAGTTCTCCAGGATCAGCGAGCTGGTGCCGGCCGCGACCAGGCCGGAGCGCTTGGTGATCTCGATCCGGCAGTCGTTCAGCCGGGCCTCACCGGCCCCGATCAGCAGGCCGTCGCCGCCCGCGCGCTCGATCACGCAGTCGGTGAGCTGCACGCCGGTCGGTTCGCTGTCGGCCTTCGAGGCCGCGGAACCGGTGCTGCTGCCCAGGATTCGCAGGCCCTCGGCGCCCGAGCGCTCGATGCGGCAGCCGTGGAGCACGACCGAGGCGGCGTCTTCGACCAGCACGCCGCTGCGGCCGGTGCGGGAGATCTCGCAGTCCTCGGCCCGGGCCAGGCCCTTGCCCCGCACCCGCAGGCCGGACCCCTTGGTCGAGCGGATCTGGGTGCCGGACATCGCCAGCTGTGCGGAGTCGCTGACCACCACGCCGGTGCCGTCGATCGCGGTGATCACGCAGGAGTCGAGCACGGCGCGGCTGGAGGCGGTCAGGTGCACGCCGACCATCGGGGCGCTGCTGATCCGGCAGCTGGTCAGCCGGACCGCGGCCTCGCCCTCGGCGTCGACGCGGCCGGCCAGCAGGTCGCACTCGCTCAGCTCGGCGTAGCCGGCCCGCACCCGCACCAGCGGGTTGCCGTCGGCGGCGCCGGTGAGCACCAGGCCGTGCAGCCGGGCCGGGGCGGTGACGGTCAGGCCCGCCGGGCCGGTGATCCGGACCGTGCCTGAGCCGGCCTCGGCGACCACCGCCACGGCGCGGTCGATCACCAGGCTCTCGGCGTAGACGCCGGGCGAGATCGCGACGGTCTGGCCCTCCGCCGCGGCGGCCAGGGCCTCGCCGACGGTGGCGAAGAACTTCGGGTCGCCGGGGACGACCCGCAGGATGCCGTCGGCCGAGGCCTGCGGGGTCTCCGGTTTCGCCGGCCTGCCGAGCTTCGGGGACTTCGGCTGCTGCCGGGGTTCGCGGGATCCGATCCTCACCGGTTGCCCGGCCGGAAGATCGCGTCGAGACCGGCGAGCGCGTCCCCCAGCGGGTCGCCGGGGACCAGGGTGTCTGCCAGACCGGGGCCCTGGGCCAGCGGGCCGGCCAGTTCCGCCGCCCGCGCGGCGGCGGTACGGCGGGCACGGTCGAGCAGTTCCAGCAGGACCGCGGCCAGTTCGGAGGCCGCCAGGTCGCGGTGCGAGTCGTCCTTGAAGCGCAGGCCGGTGATCGTGCCGCTGAGCGTGCTGGACACGGTGATCAGGCCGTCGTCGCTGGTGACGTCGACCGTCGTGGTCTCCAGGGTGCGGGTCAGCTCCGCCAGCTGGTCGCGCTGCCGGGCGAACTCCGCGACCGCTGCCGCCATCTCCTCGGCCATGGGGTCGCCCGGTGAGTTCATCGTTCGTCGCTCTCCGTGTCAGGTCTCGTGGGGTCAGACAGCATCTTTCCCCTTTTCGACGATCGGTCCAACGCTGGAACGGATCCGAGTGCGTTCGGTCACTTCTTCCCGTCCTCCGGGGGCAGAGCGAGCAGCGCCAGGGCGTCGGTCACCGGATTGTCAACGGTGGACGACGCGGGCGCCGCCGCCGTGCCGTCCGCACGGGTGCCGGCGTCGGCGTCACTGTCGGCGTCGTTGTGGTTGTCGCTGTCGTTGTCGGCGTCGTCGTCGTTGTCGGCGTCGTTGTCGGCGTCGTCGTCGTTGTCGGCGTCGTCGTCGTTGTCGGCGTCGTCGTCGTTGTCGGCGTCGTCGTTGTCGGCGTCGTCGACCGGGCCCGGGTGCACCGGGGGGACCACCGCCGGAGCCGATTCTTCCTTCCCGGCGACGGGACCGGAGGCCGGGGTCGGTTCGGAGCCGGCCGACGGAAGCGGGCCGGCCGACGGAAGCGGGCTGGTCGGCGCGGCGGTACCGGCGAGCAGAGCCCCGAGCACGTCCGCGCCGGTCGCGCCGCTGCGCTGCTGGGGACCGGTCTCCTCGTGCACCACCGGCGGCTTCACCGGGGCCGCGGCCTTCGCCGGCTTCGGCCGGGCCACCGGCCGGCCCAGCTCGAAGTAGTGCTCGATCAGCTGGGTGGCGAGCTCGCCGACCGGGAGTGCGCGCTCCGGGGTCATCGGCTCGGTCTCCGGCGTCTCGTCGTCGTCGGTGCCGAGGCCGAGGCGTTCCTCCAGCAGCAGCACCGCCAGAATCCGGGACAGGTCAGAGCGGATCTGGTTACGGGTCTCCGGGTCGAGCAGCGCGCCGCCGGGGGCGTCGTCGAGGCGCGACAGCACCATCTTGCCTGCCGCGATCGACATCCGGACCCGGGCCGCGATGGTGTACTCCTCGGCCTGTTCCAGTGCCTGCGCGGTCACGGCCTCCCACCAGCGGTCCCGGGCCGGAGCGCGCCCGGGGCCGATCAGCCCGGCGAACTGCCGGGTCAGGCTGGTCACCTCGAGGCGTCCGACGGCCGTGGCGTCACCCACCGGCCCGGCGTCATCCTGGACGGCAGCTCGGTTCCGGTCGGCGGCGTTCACGGGTTCGGTCACGGGTGTGGGCTCCTCCTGGGCGTCGGGTTCGACGGCCTCACCGTAGGGGGTATGCCCACCGAAGGCGTTCCCGGCCAGGGTCTCCGGCTCGATCACCGTTGAACTGGGCTCCTCCTCGATCGTCTCCAGAACGGTTCGCTTCACGACCACCGTTGCGGCAGGCTCCTCGACCTCCGCCAGAACGGGCCCATCCTCGACGTCCGTCGGCTCAGGCTCCTCCTCGTTCACCGGCACGGCGGGGCCGTCGAAGAAGCCGGCGAACTCCGGCCGCGCTCCCAGCACCATGACCGCCGCGGCGGGCAGCCGGCCGATGAAGCCGGCCGGCACGTCCACCGCCAGGTGCGCGCCCCGGGCACCGTGCAGCGCCACGGTCACGTCGAAGGCGAAGTACACGTACTCCTGGGTCTTTTCGAAGTTCCGCTCCAGCACGTTCCGGGAGTCGCTGGCGAACGCCGCCGAGGTCTCGGTGTCGGTGCCGAGGCCCAGTTCGCCCTCATCGGCGCGGTGCTGCTCGTGGTGGTGCTCACCGGCGAGCGCGTCGACGCGGAAGTGCAGGCCCCTCGAGGACTCCCGCTCGTGCTCCACGTCCGTGGCCGTCTGCACGTAGTTGCGGCCCTTGATCTCGGCCTCGGTCAGCCGCACCGCGCGGTTGACCCGCAGGCCGATCGTCACGTCGCCCTTGGCCAGCGGAACCGTGTGCGTGTGCGCCAGCATCTTCATCGCCCGCGCCCGCAGGCTGGTGCTGCCGGTCGCCTCGGCCAGCACCGCCCCACGACCGGTGGCCAGCTCGTAGCCGCGCGGCCCGGCGGCCGGATCCAGCGACAGGTGCTCGGGTTTCACGGTGACCAGCGGCGCGTAGGCGGCGATCACCAGGTCGGCGGGCAGCGCCACCGGCTGGACCACCTCCGCCACCCCGGCGCTGACCGGGTCGGCGGCGATGTCCTGTGCCCGGGCGTCCTGGCCCGGGCGCGGGGTGCGGCCCGGGATCACCAGGCTCTGCCCCGGCGCGGGCGTCTCCTGCCGGGTCACGTGCTCGGGCACGATCAGCGTGGCCGAGCCGTTGGTGTGGGCCGGGTCGGTCGTCCACAGCGACCGCCCGGCGTACCAGTACCGGGCAGCGGCCAGCCGCAGCGCGTCGTCACCGGCCAGGGCGCTCATCATCCCGGCGACCCCCAGGAACGAGCCGCGGGCCAGCGACAGCAGGTGCCGGATGCCGGCAGGCAGCTCCAGCGTGCCGACGGCCTCCATCCGGAACCGCAGGGGGTGCCGGAACTCGTAGGAGCGGTCACGCATCGTGGCCCGGGAGATCGCCTTGGCGTCGACCTTCTCGGCGCTCTGCTCACCGCGGCCCCAGCTGCCCCCGGCCTCGACCGTGCCGCCGCCGAGCCAGCTCGGCGCGAACCCGGCCGCGTAGGCGATACCGCCGAAACCTGCGGTGCTGCGCTCGGTCTCCTTCTCGGTGGTGCCGTCGAGGGCCTGGGTCCGGACCATCAGCTTGACGTCCGGCCGGCGGCGCACCTCGTCGGCCGGCAGCGGCTCCGCGCTGACCCGCACCCCGACGTACTCGACGCTGCCGAGGGCCCGGGGCACCGGGATCCAGGCCACCACGCCGGTTCCGAGCAGCAGCAGGTGCTGGCGGTTCAGGTTCTCCTCGGAGAACCGGGCGCGCAGGATCTGCATCTGAGGGCTGGCCGTGCGCTCCTCGTGCTTGCCGAGCACCCCCTTGCCCTTGAGCAGACCGACCACGCCGGGCAGGACGCCGGCGGCCTCCATCGCCTCGGAGTAGGAGGACCCCAGCGCCAGGTTCGCGTCGAGGTACGTGCGATCGGTGACCAGTGCGGCGCCGAGGTCCGGCGGGTCGCTGCGCAGCGGGCCGCCCCTCATGTCCTCGGCCTCCTCAGCCGCGGCCGGCCGGGGCAGCTCCAGCCGCTCCGCGAGCCGGTCCGGCACCACCAGGTCCAGGGCCCGCTCGACGTGCAGATACCGGGTCTGCCCGCCGCGCACCCGGTGCCCGCCGTCCTGCGACCGGGTGATGCTGACGCCGAACACCAGGCCGGCGTTGTAGGAGTGCATCAGGCCGGAGTAGGTCGCCCGCACCACGTCGGCGCCGCCGGCCCGGTCCTCGTTGTCGTTCGCCCACTTCTTCATCGCGTGACCCTCGACCTGGAGCTTGACCGCGTCGGTGCCGCGGCGCGACTCCTCCTCGATCAGCTCGCCCGAGTCCCCGCCCACGCTGGGCGTGTGCTTGGTCCGGATCCGCGGGCCGACCGCGACGCCGCCGGCGACGTGCCAGCCGTCCGACCGGCCGCGACCGACCCGGGTGATCGCGGCGGCGTAGTGCTCCAGCTCGACGTCGTCGGAGCTGCGCTCGTGCTCCAGGTGCACCGGCCGGGCGAAGATCCGCAGGGTCCAGGACCTCCCGTCGGCCTCCGGCAGGGCGATACTCACGCCGTCCTCGGAGACATAGGCGCCGAGCTGGGCCTCGATCGAGGTGGAGCGGGCGGCGTCGAGGATCTCCTCGGGCAGGTCCCACAGCTCGCGCGGCTGCGGCTGTCCGGTCGCGTACGCCCACTCGCGGCCGATGAACATGGCCAGTTCCGGCATCGCGACGAGCTTTCCGAACACCCCGGGGGCGGCCGGGGCCAGGCTGGTCACCAGCCCGGCGGGCGGCGCCACCAGGAGCTCGGCGGTGCGGCCGACGTCCATCAGCCGGCCCAGCGGCACCCGCGCGTGCGGCTGGTGCGGCTCCGGCACGGCGACCCGGCCGGTCACGTCGTCGCCGGTGACGAAGCCCCGGAACAGCGACTCGTCCACCCGCGCGGCCTTGTCCGGCGTGTACACCCGCACGGCGACCCGGAAGCCCATCGCCTTGACGATTTCCGCGACGACGCCCTCGGTCTCGGTGCGCCGGTACCCCTTCGCCCCGGTGCTGATGCCGGTCTTGCGCACGCGGTCACGCCCGCCCGCGATCAAGATCCGGCCCAGTTCCAGCCCGGCCTTCTTCGGGCCGAGCCGGGCCCGGCCGTCGATGCCGACCTCGGTGCTGTCGGAGTCGTCGCGCTCGGCCGTGGCCACGGAGTCCGAGGTGACCCGGGAGTTGACGATCAGCTCGTACTCGTCCACGCCAAGGGTGGGACCGAACTCGCCCGTGACCATCACCTCGATCCGCTGTCGGCCGAACCCGGTGCGGTAGACCACGCCGGTCAGCGTCTGCACCAGGTCGGCCTGGAGCGCGGGCACCCCGAAGTTCAGGTCCAGCTCACGGTCGATCTGGGCCCACTGGGCCGAGCCGAGCAGCCGGTCGCCGAGCCGGTTGATCAGGGCGTCGCGCACGCTGTTCAGCACGGCCTCGGCGCCGGTCAGCCGGGTGCCGTGGCCCAGGCCGGGTCCGCGGCCGGAGGCCAGCGCGGCAGGCTCGCGTCCGTCAGGGGTGCGCAGCACGCGGTCGGTCGGGAACGGCCCGGCCACCGAGTCGTCCGGGCCCACGACGACCTGGAACCGGGGACGACGCAGGGCGAACTCGTACTCGTCCGCGGTCAGCGAGCCCTCGGCCGGCCGGATCGGGGTGTGGTCGGCGTCGCGCAGTTGTGCACGGCCGTGCCCGGCCAGCTCCAGAGCCAGCCGCCAGACCGCCGAGTTCTTCTGCGTGATACCGGTTTCCAGCCGCCGCACCACGACCGGTTCGTGCAGGGTGGCGGCCAGCACGCGCAGCTCGTCGAGCGTGCGCACACCGCGCCGCCCCACCGCCGGCTGCCATCCGGCCGCGGCCTCCTGGCCGGAGCGGACCCGGTCGAGGGCCCGGATCAGGCCGTCGTGCTCGGCCGGCCGGAGCGGGACCACCGGCCGCGAACCCGCCGGGACCTGGTACGCGGGCACCACCGAGACCTGCTCGCCGAGCAGAGCCCGCTCGAAACCGGCCATCTGCGGCACCGGGACGGCGACCTCGGCCATCGCCTCGACGAGGAGCGGCGGCATCTTCGACCCCACGCCCTGCGGCCCGGTGAACTCCACGGTGATCCGGGTCAGGGCCCGGTAGCGGGCCATCTGG
This sequence comes from Kineosporia corallincola, assembly GCF_018499875.1. Lineage (GTDB taxonomy): Bacteria > Actinomycetota > Actinomycetes > Actinomycetales > Kineosporiaceae > Kineosporia > Kineosporia corallincola. The sequence continues at coordinate 129,081 of NZ_JAHBAY010000018.1, forward strand.
ACCTTGCGCGACAGCGTCGCCTTCGGCATCACCTGGAGCTCGGTGCCGAGGTGGTGCGAGCGGGTCAGGTTGATCGTGAAACCGCCGTGCAGGTAACCCTTCCCACTCAGGTTACCGGCTTCGATGCCGCCCGCCTGGGCACCGTACGACTGCTTGAAGCCGCTACGGAACGACTCGCCCCGCTGCGCCGACCGGCTGACCCCGCTGTCGTCGCGCACGGTGCCCACGGCGAAGCCCTCCAGCTCCAGCCGGAGCAGTTCCAGGGTGACCCGGGGGTGCACCGAGAAGCCGCGGCCACCGGTACGTCTCGCCGAGATCAGGTCGCCGGCCAGACCGCTGCTCAGTAACCACGGCGAGCGGTTGGTCAGGGCCATCTCGCCCAGCGTGGCCGCCAGGGTCGCGTCCATGACCGGCGCCGTCTGCCCCGCCGGGAGACCCGCCTTCAGCAGGCTCTGGGCGATGCCGGTGGCCAGCGGCTCGGTCTGCACCGCGGTGATCACCGCGTGGAACTGCCCGATCCGGGCCGCCCGCGCGGCCTGGACCCGGTGTTCCGGCGGGGCCGGCGGACCCTCGGGCCGCACACCCGCGGCCAGGGGATCACGCAGGGACGACGACGGCAGGGTCGCCGTGATCAGCCGGTCCAGCCGGTTCGTCGAGGACACCACCGGCTGCCCGTCGACGAAGACCCGGAAGTGCACGTCGGCCGCGAACTCCGGCTCGGCGGAGTCCAGGAGCTTGCGCCCGGCCACGGTCATCGTCCTGCGGGTGTGGCGGGTGCCCGAGGAGGTGGACGGCGAGAAGCGCGGGGCCCCCACCATCACGGTCCGCACCGGTTCCGAGGCGGCCAGGCCGAACAGGATGTTCACCAGGACGTCGACGTGCCGGGTGGTGTCGGCCTGGTTCATCCGGCCGGCCGAGGAGCCGCCGAAGCTCACGTGATAGGTGCGCCCGCTCCCCGGGACCTCCGGGATCTCGGCCCAGCCGGACGGGATCGGGCGCAGCCAGACCAGGTGGCCGCCGACCTCGAACGAGACGCCCTTCTGGAGGATCTCGGTCCAGCGGTCGATGTCGGTGTCCGGGGCGGCCAGCAGGGTGGCCGGGTCCGAGGCCTTCAGCGCGGCGGCCAGGTGCTTCACCGCGGTGTCGCGCACCACGGCGAGCCTGGCGGCGGCCTTGGCCGCCCCCAGGCCCTGCACCACGGCCCCGAAGTCCACGCCCTCCAGCGCCCGGGTCGCCATCGCGGTGGCGACGGTGTCGGTGGTGGGCAGGTCGGCCGAGTAGACCGCGAGATTGCCGAGCACGCCGTAGTCGGTGTACCAGGGCGCGCGCCGGGGCGCCTCCACCGCGGCCGGCTCACCCCCGAGCACGGTCCGGATGCCGTAGGTGCGGTCCAGCTCCAGGGCCAGCGCGGTCGGCGCGCCGTCGAGCAGCAGGTGCAGGTTCGCCCGTCGCTCCGGTGCCAGCTGGTCGACGAGAAGCCGCACCGCGTCCAGGGTTCCGGCGTCCTGACCGGACCCCGCGACGGCGACCACCAGCTGGTTCGGCAGCGGCCGGGGCAGCTTCACCGGGTCCTGCCCGGCCGGGGTCAGGCTCAGCACCTCACCGTCGCCGCGCACCACCCAGTCGCCACCGGCGATGCCCTCGAACCGGGCGATCCGTACGCCGGTGCCGGGCCGGCGCGCCGCCAGGAACGTGTCCAGGGCCTGCCGGCCTGGCCGGGACCCGTCGTCGATCAGCGTGGCCCACGACTCGGGCAACGGCCCGCTCAGGCGCTGCTCGAACGAGGCGAGGTCTCCCGCCCCGGGCCCGGACTCCAGGATCTGTGCCTGCTGCCGCGCGGACGGCTCGAACACCCGGTCCGCCGCCTGCTTCGCGCTCTTCCAGCGCTCCAGGGCCGCCGTGGTCACCTTCAGCTGGTCCGCGTGACGCGCGTCCAGCCCGGCCGCCTCGGCCCGGAGCCGGCCGATCTCCTCCTCACGTGGATCAGCGTCGAGGTCGGTGCGGGTGAGCTGCTTTTCGTCGTCCCCCTTTTCGCCCTTCTCGGTCTCGGCCGCGCCGATCACCCCGACCACGCCGGCGTGCTCCGCGATCAGCAGGTCGATCCGGTGCTGGACGGCGAGCCGGGCCTGGACCAGGTCGTGCAGCTCGGTCAGCCGGGCCCGCAGCTCGGCGTGCTCGGCCGAGGGCTGCGCCGCCCCCTCCGGCAGGACGATCGGGGCGTGCCCCTCGGGCAGCCGGATCTCCGGCAGCAGCGAGACCGGGACCCGGATGCGGGCACCGGACGGGACCTCCACGTGGAAGGTCTCGCGCTCCGTCCTCACGATGTAGCGCAGGTCGTAGACCAGCACCGCGTGCTCGTCGCGGTAGCCGATCTTCTCACCGCCGTAAGCACTTCCGCCGAGCTGATCGCCGACGTACTTGGTCGACTGCACCCCCGGCAGCGGCAGCGACGGCGTGGCCGTGGCCTCGACCGCGCTGATCACCGGGACCCCGGCCGAGCCGGCGCCGAGCGTGCGGGTGCGGATGTCGCGCTCGTCCGACTCCGTGGCGGGTGGCGGCTCCAGCACCTCCGAGGCCGAGCCGCTGACGAAAGTATCCGCCTCACCGACGGTTCCGAGCACCCGCGGGTTGCGCATCACGGCCTGCACGGTGACCCCGCGCAGCACCTCGGTCGGCTTCTCCACCACGCTGCGCAGCAGGCTGTGGACGCTCGCCACCGAGGTCATGTCGGCGACCCGCAGGTCGGCGGCGAACCGGTCGGCCACCTGACCTCCGACGGTCGAGTACACCGCCTGGCGCAGGGCCCGGCGCAGCGCCTCGCGGCCCTCCACCGGCTCCGGCGCGGCCAGCAGGTGCGGCCACGGGGCGGCCCCGGCGGCAGCCGGGTCCGGCGGCACCCCGACGCCGGGCGGCGGGGTCTTGGTCAGCTTGCGCGGGCCGGAAGCGGGCACCTTGCGCACGCTCACCGGACCGGCCTGGACGCTCGCCGCGGTCATTCCCTGGGCATCGAAATGCCTCCGCAAGGTCACGTTCTCGGCAACGACGCCGAACTGGCGGCGCTCCCCGTCGTCCACCATGTCGAGCACCAGCTCGAAGTCGCCGCGCATCGAGGCGACGGCCCGCACACCCGTGGTGGTGTGCTTCACCGACCGGGAGAACCCGGCCGCGCCCATCGTCGAGCGCTCCCGCACCGACGAGGAGCTGAAGGTGCCGGAGACCGCACCGGCGTGCAGTCCGGCGCCCTGACCGGCCTGGGTGCCGGCGAACTGGCTGTTGCCGCCCTCCGACCCGGGCGAGATGGTGATCTGCGGGCCGACATTCACCTCGGTGTTCCAGCGGCCGAGGTGGCTGGAACCGTCCATCGCGGCGTTGTCGACCTCGGTGGTGATCGAGCCCGGCGCCAGGTCCAGGCCCTCGATCAGCACGTCGGTGCGCGGCACGAACCGCAGCGTGACCCGGCCGATCCGCACGTCGGAGCGGCTGTTCTCGGGAAGCACGTCGGTGGGCACGCCGTCGAGCAGCGTGGTGCCGTGCCGGTCCGGGTCGCGCAGCAGTGCCTCGACCCGTTCCCGGTTGTGCGCCCGGTCCGGGCCGGACTCCGGGAACAGCCGGGCGCGCAGACCGGACGGCAGGGTGAGCAGGAAGGCCCGGAACATCTGCCCGGCCCGGTCCGCCTCGAAGCCCTCGACCTGCGTGGTCACCGCCTGGCCGAGCGCGAAACCGCGGTCGGCGTCCCGGTTCCCGGCCAGGAACAGGGCATCGCCCAGCGGCAGCGGCCCGCCCCGCACCACCGACGGCGCGATCAGCCCGGCCAGCGACGGATCGGTGATCGGCACCGCGGTCAGCAGCCCGGCGAGCTGCTGCTCGGCCGCCTGGGCGCGCGGTTCCCGGCCTCGCGGGCGCACCGCGAACGGCACCGGCAGCCGCTGCACGTCGGCCTCGAACGCGAGGGTGTGCCGGATCAGCGCCGACACGGTGTGCCCGGCCTCCAGCTCCAGCGTCGAGGTGACGTAGCCGAACACCGAGTGGTAGGCGGTGCGGCGCCAGCGGTAGGAGGTGCGGCCCTGCGCGGTGCTCTGGAGCGTGGACTGGATGTCTTCCGGGCGGATCTGGCCGAACAGCCCGGTGAAGGCGAACGGGCCGTGGTCGAACCGGCGCTCCCCCAGGGCCATCGTGCCGTCCTTGACCTTGAGCAGACGGCCCAGATCGGCCACCAACTCGACGATCTCACTGCCCAGGCTGGTGACCCTGGTCTTCACCGACAGCCCGGCGATGCTCATCGCCAGGCCACCGGCCGCGGTGATGCCGGGCAGGGTGTGCCGGCCGAACGTGGCGTTGATCTGGTCGGCCCAGGCCTCCAGCACGTGTGGCTTGCCGGCCCGGCTCATCATCCGCCGGACCAGGCGCAGCAGCACCTCGGTGTCGCGCAGGTAGAGCAGGGTCTGCGAGCCCGGCACCGGGCCGGTGTGACCGGTCGGCAGGCTCGGCGCGGTGCTGCCGAGCGCACGGGTGAGCAGCTCGTGCACCCGGGCCTGGGCCGGGGCCTTGACCGCGAACCCGGTGTTGGCCAGGATCTCTCGCCGGTCCGGGTGACCGCCCAGCCGCTCCCTGACGTCGGCCAGCAGGGGCAGCGCCCGGCGCCGCACCAGCCGCACCGACACCTCGTAGGTGACCACGGCGGAGGCGGCGTCGGCCGCGTGCAGCGAGACCGGGGCCTGCACGACGGTGTGCGTGGTGGTGGTGCTCTGGGTGCGGTGCCACGACAGCGTCCAGCCGATTCCGGCGCTCGGGCCGAGGGCCCGCCCGGCCGCATGGCCCATCAGGGTGAAGCCGTTGAAGTGGGAGATGCCGCGCTGCACGGTGTCGGTGACGGAGCCGGAGACCCGCGCACCCTCCAGCTCGGTCAGCCAGTCCCGCAGCCGGCTCAGCCGCGGCCGGACCTCGACCACGGCCTCCCGGGTGCGGTGCCGCCACTGCGAGGGGCCACGCACGGTGAAGGTGGTGCCGTGGCGCAGCGCGGCGGCACCGAGCTGGCTGCGGATCAGGTTGTGGTTGGCCGGGTCCCGCAGGATCGCGGTGCCGCCGATCGTGCCGAGGGCCCGGGTCACGTCGTCGACCAGATGGGCTGAGAGCGCGGGCAGCACCGCGGCACCGGCCAGCGGGGACCAGCTGTCCGGGCCGAGCAGCTCGAACGCGTCGCCCGGGGCCGGCAGCGCCCTGGGCACGCCGGGCACGGTCAGGCGGGTGACGGGCAGATCGCCGAGCGGCAGGCCCAGCCGGCGGGCCTCGCCGAGCGGGATGCTGACCAGGCCGACGGCGGAGGGGAGCTCCTCGCGCCGGTCTCCGGTGAGGCTGTCGGCCCAGCGCTTCCGGGCCGGGTCCCAGACCTTGTCGCGGACCGCGAACCGGGCCAGGTAGATGACCGTGTCGCCGTGGGTGGTGTGGGTCTCCTCCACGCCGTGCTGGAGGTCGAAGGTGGTGGAACGGCCGTGTTCCCAGGTGCCGGACAGCATGATCTCGCCGGAGGCGAAGTTCAGCACCGGCACCCCGGCGACCGCGGTGAAGGTGCCGGCCAGGGTGAGGCCACGGGCCCGGGCATCGGTGTAACGGGCCGACGACGTGAGGTCGGTCCGCAGCCTCAGGTCGGTGTCTTCGAGCAGGCCGATCGGGCGCAGCGCCTCGATCGTGGCCGAGGTCAGGTACCGGGTGCTGAGGCCGGAACGCAGGCCGAGCCAGCGCTTCGGGCCGGTCACCGCGGCCGAGGCCACGCCCACGCCGGAGCGCGCCGCGTTGCCCAGTGAGCCGGCCGTGGTCAGGGCGTCGATGCTCGGTCCGGCCTGGTCCTGCTCGCCGAGCCGGCCGACGGCCGCGCGCCGGGCCCGGGCCAGGCCCGCGATGCCGACGACGCCCTCGATCCGGGCCTGGGCCGGGGCCGGGGCCCAGCCCAGGCCCGGATGGGCGGTCAGCGGGGAGGCCAGGGCCATCCGCTGGTCCGCGGTGAGGGTGACCGCCTCGCCGTGGATCGGCCGGACCGGCTCGGAGGTGATCACCACCGGGTGCTCGCGGGTGACCTGGGCGACCTGCTCCCCCGGGGTGCCGTCGGCCGCCTTGCGGTGCACGGTCAGGGTCACCACCAGGAACTGCTGCTCGGTCGGCGCGACCGCGCCGTCGTGCTGGGTCTCGGTGGCGCTGGTGGAGATCATCGTCAGGCCGTTGTCGGCGCCGGTCCGGCGCCAGGGCTGGGCCTGCACACTCGGCACCAGGGTCAGGCCGAAGGCCGGGACCGGCACGGTGACCTGGGCCGGCACCCGCTCGGTGGTGGAACCGCCCTGGTAGCGCAGCAGCATGCTGTTCTCGGTGGCGGTGTGCACCCGGCTGTGCGGCCCGGCCTTCGGTTCCCCGGCCGGTGAACGCCGCACCGACGCACGCACATTCATCACGTGCTTCTCGCCGGCGTCCTGCCAGGTCCCCTCGTCCACGGTGATGTCGCGCAGCGAGTAGATCAGCGTGGTCTGAAGGCCCTTGGGCAGGGCCGGCTCGTCCAGCCCGGCCTCCTCGTGCACCGCCTTCAGGTGGTCCACGGCCAGCTCCGGTTCGAGCAGCTTCTCCAGCACCCGGGACTCCTGGTGCTGGTCGAGGAAGGTCTGAAGGTCGGCCGGCTCGATCAGCAACGGCTCCGCCGGGCCGGGAACCGGTGCGTGGAACGCCTCCCGGCTGCGGGCCAGGGCCAGGTCGAGCCGCAGGTACGCGGCGTAGTCGAAGGTGATGTCGTCCGGTTCCAGCAGGCCCGGGCGGCCGATCGTGACATTCACCGGCGGGTGCCCGGAATCGGCCTGCTGGCCGGAGAACTCGAAGCACAGCCGGATCGCCTCGGTGTCCGGCAGACCCGGCGCGGTGAGCACGGTCTCGGTCTCGGAGAACGTGCGGCCGCTGTCCCGGACCCGGGCCGGGTCGGCGGCGACGACCAGCGGATGATCGGTGGGAAGCCCGCCCACCCAGCCGTCGCGGGCGTCGTCCACCATCGGCAGCAACCGCGCCGACCGGCCGAGGCGGTCCAGCTCGTCGCGCACCGCGCGCACCAGCCCGGCGTGCGAGGCCGTCAGGTCGTAGACGTCCAGCCAGTGCGCCGCTCCGGCGGTGATCAGCCCGCGGTCCCCCGCGAGCACCAGCTCGTAGAGGGTGCGCAGGTTGCGCAGGGTCGGGGGCACGTCGAGCTCGTCGCCCATCAGCGAGGGACCGGCGTCCAGCATGCCCGGCTGGAAGTAGGCCGGCCGCTCGGCGGTTCCCTCGCCCGCGTGCATCCGCCGCCAGGCGTAGCGCAGCGGGTCCGCGTCGTAGCGGTGCGCCGGGTAGTGGTCGAGCAGCCCGAGCCGGTGCGACGCCTCGTGCGAGAGAGCCATCGGGACGGTCTCGACGAAGACCCGGTCGGAGTTCTCGTGCCCGTTCCCCGCGGCGACCCACATCACCAGGCCACCGACGGGAACGACCGGCCCGGTGGTGATCTCGGCGTTCACCCGGATGAAGACGGTGCGGCCACCGGCCGCGAAACCGGCGTTGTCGTTCCAGGTGGCCCGCAGGCCCCCGGCCATCCGGCCGGCCACCTCCACGAGTTGCTCGGCGCTGACCCCGTTCTCGGCGACCAGATGCAGGCGGGGCCGTAGCTCGACGAGCCGCACCTCGCCGTCCTCGAGGTCGATGATCCTGGCCTGGTAACGGAAGTCGAGCACCTTCGCGGCCAGCGTGCGCTCCGTCGCCGCCGTGCGCAGCACCTCGGCCAGGGCGTTCGGGCCGAGGGCGAGCAGCTGCTCGTTCAGGTAGCCGAGCAGGAGCTCGTCCCGACCGCTGCGGCGGAACGCCGGCTCGGCGGCCACGGCCTGGCGGGAGGCGATGACGTTCGCCAGGGCGCGCAGGGTCGGGCGCACGGTGCGGTCGACCGGCCGGACGCCGTCCAGGTACGGCTGGATCGCCGCCGGGTCCGGGCCGACGGTGCGCCGGGCGGCCAGCTCGCCGAGCAGGGTGGCGATCGGGTCCGGGTCTCCGGCCGCGGCCATCCGGCCGAGCACGGTCCGCCCCCAGTCCCGCAGGGTCTGCGGGGCCTGGGCCGACAGCTGCCCGGGCGGCAGCAGCCCGTCCCGGTAGCCGGCCTGCTCGATCATCCGGATCAGGGTGGACTTGGCGGCGCCGTGCAGAGCACCGGTGCCGGCCAGCACCCCGGCGATCTCTCCCGCCGGGAGCAGCTCGACCACGTGCCGGTCGACGTACCCGGCCGACTGACCGCTGACCGGCACGATCGTGCCCCTCCCCGGATCGGCGAGTGCCGCGTCGTACGAGTCCTTCCAGGCCGCCCCGGCCTGGGCCACGGCCTCCCGGGCCGACAGGTCGGTGCCGGGCGTCGGCTGCGGGGCCTTCAGCGGGCGCCGGTCGTCGTGCAGCACGATCCGGGTCTGCCCGGGCATCAGGTGACGCCACCTGGTCAGCTTGGCGGCGGCGGTCTCCGCGTCGTGCACCTGGGCCGCCGAGACGGTGGCCCGGGTGGCGTGCGCGGGCAGCGCCTGGGCCACGGCACCGACCGAGCGGATGTCGGAGAGCACCCGCCCGGCGCCGGTGCGCAGCACGTGCACGGTGGCGTGGACGCCCTCGATCGGCTGCCCGTCCAGGGTGTGGATCTCCCCGTCGTCCCGCACCCGGCTGATCACCGTGTCCGGCAGGTCCGGCGACTCGAGCTCGGCCTCCCAGCCCGGCGACGGGAACAGCATCTGCCCCAGCCGGCCGACCAGCGCCTGGCCGACCCGCTCGGCTCCGGCCGGCGGACTGATCACGGGCAGGGCGGTGCCCGGCAGCGGATGAGCCCGCAGCCAGCCGCGGTACACGTCGGTGTCGGTGATCGGCCGCACCTGGGCGCGGAAACCGTTGACGTCGCTGAGATCCACCTGGTCCGGGGCGAAGATCAGGTCGGTCCCGAACTCCTCGACCAGGGCGGCGGCGAACTCGGCCGGGACGTTGCCCAGCACCAGCCGCATCCGCCCGCGCTCGGCCGGCGGGCGGCTCGCGATCACGGTGCGCACCAGGTCCTGGGTGGCGGCCTGGGCGCCGTCCGCCAGCACCTGGCCGGGACGGCCGGAACCGAGCTTGCGGCGCCGGTTCTCACCGGGCTGGTGGCCGTCGGCCCCGGCCCCGAGCACCAGCAGGACGAACCGCGACGGCTCGGCCACCGGCGCGGGCACGGCCGACACGTCGGTACCGGCCGGGGCGAGCGCCAGCCAGCCGTCGCCGCGGCGCCCGTCCCAGATGCCGCCGGGCAGTTCGATCTTACGGACGACGTGGCTGCCCAGCATCCGGCCGGGCGCCACCACCTCGGCGATTTCCGGCTCCAGCGGCCGGAATCCGGCGCCGAGATGGTCGACCAGCCAGGCCCGGCCACCGTCGGCCGACTCCAGGCGGCGGGTCCGGGTCCAGCCGGCGTCCGGGCCGGTCGTCTCGCTGGGGTCCAGCGGCAGGCTCCTCCAGGTGTCCGGGTCGATCGGCCCGGGCGAGTGCACGATGTCCAGATCGTGTTCGGCGACCAGGTCGCGCACCACGGCGTCGGGCAGGTACTCGGCGAAGATCCGCCACGTCCGCACCCCCTTCGCGGCGCCTTCGGCCAGGACGCCGGAGACGGCCCGGCTGATGCTGGTGTACGAGGCGTCGGAGAGCGCTCCCTCGCTCACCACCAGCGCGGTGCGGCCGGGTTCGGCCGGAATCCGGCCCAGGTCGTACGGCTGCTCGTCGTGCCAGGTCAGGGTGACGCCGCGGTCGTGCCTGCGGGTGATCCAATCCCGGCCGGGGTTTTCGTCGTCCGTGCTTGAGGTTTCGGATGCCGGGGCGCTGAAACCGATCGGCGCCCCGGGCACCGGCAGGTGCAGGCTCACGAACATCGCCGGGTTGCTCACGTCGACCGCACCCGGGTGCCCGAAGGTGACCCGCACCGGCTCGTACCCGGCCGCGGCCATCTCCGCGGAGAACTCGACCCGCACCGGCACCGCCTCCCAGCGCGGTGCCCCGGGAGCGGCGAGCAGGGTGTCGAACCGGGTCCACTGGAGCCCGCTGTCCCGGACCGCGACCGGGTCGGTGGCGACGACCAGCGGGTGATCGGTGGGAAGCCCACCCACCCAGGTGATCTGGGCGTCGTCCACCATCGGCAGCAACCGCGCCGCCCAGCCCGCCAGCTCCAGCCGGCCGCGGACGGCGCGCACGATCGCGTCGTGCGCGGCCGGCAGGTCGTAGGTCTCCAGCCAGCTGAGCCGGCCCGGGGTCACCCGTTCACGGTCGCCCTCCAGCACCAGCCCGTAGATGGTGCGCAGGTCGCGCAGGGTCGGCAGGCTGAGGCCGTCCGGGCCCATCAGGGTCTGCGGCCCGTCGATCGCGCCGGGCTGGAAATAGGCCGGTTCGTCGACGGTTCCGGTGCCCGGACGCATGCGCCGCCAGCCGTAGCGCAGCGGGTCGCGCTCCTGCGCATGGGCCGGGTAGTGGTCGAGCAGCCCGATCCGGTGCGAGGCCTCGTGGCTGAGCACCTCGGCCGAGGAATCGACGAAGACCCGGTGGGAGTGGGGCCGGCCCTCGCCCAGGGCCACGGCCATCGTCTGGACCTGCTCCGGAACCTGCGCGCCGACGGTGACGTCGGGGAGCACCCGCACGTAGACGGTGCGCCCGCCCGCGGTGAAACCGGCGTTGTCGTTCCAGCTGTCGTGCAGGCCCTGGGTCATCCGCCGCGACACCTCGTCGAGCTGGGCGGTGGTCACGCCGTCCTCCGGCACCAGGTGGATGCGGGCGCGCACCTGGACCAGCCGGACGTCCCCGTCCTCCAGGTCGACCACCCGGGCCTCGAAGCGGAAGCCGAGCGGGTGCCAGGTCATCGAGCGGTCCAGCTGGAGCGGGCGCAGCAGGTCGGCCAGCACATCGGTCGGCGAGCTCGGCCCGAGCAGGTTCAGGCCGTTCCTCACGTAGCCGATCAGGTCGGCGTCGAGCCGGCTGCGCCGGAATGCCGGTTCCGGCGAATCCTCGCGGGAAGCAAGGACGTTCGCCACCGCGGCGAGGGTGTGCCGGGCGTTGTCGTCGAGCGCCCGGGTGCCGTCCAGGTACTCGCCGAGCACGACCGGGTCCGGCCCGGCGGTGGGGCGGGCCGCCAGGTCGGCCAGCAGGCTGGTCAGCGGGGTGCTGTCACCGGCCCGGAGCATCCGCACCATCTCGTGGCGCAGCCACTGCCGCAGCACGTCGGAGTGCACCGACTGCATGGCCTGGCCGGCCACCAGACCGTTCCGGTTCATCGCCCGCTCGATCACCCGGACCATGGTGATCCGCTCCACCAGACTGAGGTCGCCGGTGGCGTTCAGTGCCGTGGTCACCTCGGCCGCCGGCAGCAGCTCGACGGCGTACTGGTCGATGACCGCGGTCATCGTGCCGCTGACCGGCACCACGAAGCCGGCCGTCGGATCGTCCAGCGCCTGCGTGTACTCCGGCCGCCAGCTGTCGCCGACCGGGAGCATCGCCTCGCGACGCGAGGAGTCGCTGCCGGGAAGGGTTTCCGGTGCCTTCAGCGGGCGCCGGTCGTCGTGCAGCAGCACCTGGTCCTGGCCGGGCAGCAGGTCGGGCCACCGGTTCAGCCGGGCCTCGGCGATCGCCTGGTCGTGCACCTGGACGGCCGAGACGGTGGCACGGGTCAGGTGTGCGGGCAGCCGCTGGGCCAGGGCGCCCACCGCGTGCACGTCCGACAGCACCAGGCCGGAACCGGTGCGCAGGACGTGCGTCGTGGCGGCGAAGCTCTCGACCGGCTCACCGGCCGAAGTGCGCACCGCGCCGTTCTCGCGCACCCGGTGGGTCTGGGTCGAGGGCCGGTCCGGCGACTCGACCGCGGCCTCCCAGTCCGGCGAGGGGTACAGCATCTGGCCGATCCGCTCGACCTCGACACCCTCCGGCGTGGTGTACGCCCGTAGCCAGCCGCGGTACACGTCGGTGTCGGTGACCGGCCGCACCTCGGCCCGGAAACCGTTGCCCGGCAGCGCAACCACCGCGTCGGCGGCGAACACCAGGTCGGTGCCGAAGTCTTGGACCAGGGCGGTCGCGAAGGCCGGAGGGACGTGGCCCAGCAGCAGTCGCACCCGGCTCACCTCGGCCGGGGTGAGCCGTTCGAGCACCGCGCGCACCAGTTCCTGCACCCCGGCGTCGGCACCGTGGCCGTCGACCATGAGCACCAGGCGTGTGGGGTCGGCCGCCGGCACCGGCACGGCCGAGACGTCGCCGCCCTGGCGGGTCGCGGTCAGCCAGCCGTGGTCACGACGCAGTTCCCACACCCCGCCGGGTAGCGGGAACGTGTGGACGGCGTAGCTGTCGAGCATCGCCTCCGGTGCCGTCATCTCCTCGGAATCCACCGGCACGGGACGGAATTCGGTGCCCAGACGGTCGACCAGCCAGGCCCGGCCCCCGTCCCGGGCGGCGGTGCGGCGGGTCCGGGTCCAGCCGGCCGGGGCGCTGCCGTCGGCCTCGATCGGCCCGGAGGTGTGCACAACGTCGAGGTCGAACTCGGACACCAGGTCACGCACCGTCTCGTCGCGCAGGTTCGGCGCATGGATCCGCCAGACCCGGACGCCGTCCTCGGCACCGTCGGCGATCCGGATGCCGATCTCGTCGCGCACCTCGGCGTCGGCCGCGTCGGCCAGGGCGCCGTTGCTGATCACCAGGGCGGTGCGGGCGGGCTCGGCCGGGATCCGCGACGTGTCGTACGGGGTCGTGCCCCGGCGGGTCACCGCCATCACGTGCTCCGGAGAGTCCTCGGCGAGAACCCAGTCGGCGTCGTCCATCTCGGAGTCGGAGTCGGAGTCACTGTCGGACCCGATGCCGGAGTCGCTGTCGGACTCGTTCTGATCGGCGTGGAAACCCCCGCCGCGCAGGGTCATCCCGTCCAGGCCCGCGGCCAGGGCGGTGGTCTCCAGGTCGGCCCGGGCGCGGTCCAGCGACCAGTTCAGCGTGCTGTCGTCGACCCATTCCAGGCCGAGCGTCGCACCACTGGGCAGGATCAGCAGGAACTCGTCGCCGGCCGGCTCGATCAGGGCGAATCCGTACGAACCCCGCAGGTCGCGCAGCCGCTGGTCGCCGAGGTACTGCCCGACGACCAGGGTGCGGTAGCCGTGTTCCGGGCGGGAGTCCAGGTCGCGGGTCAGGTCGTCGATCAGGCCGGAGGAGTACGACGGGCTCCGGCGGGACCGGTCCGGGGTGAGATCGAGGACCGACCAGCCGCTGTCGGCGGCCAGGGCGTTCAGCCAGCCGCGGCCGGTCAGGTCCGAGGCCGGCAGCGTGCGCAGACCGCTCTCGTTCCAGGTGGTCCGGGTCGCGGCGCCCAGCGCGGCGGCGGCCAGGCCGCCGTTGTCGTCGCTGAGCTGCCGGGCCGCCTGGGCCACGTCGAAGGCCCGCTGCCCGATCTCGCGCACCTGGCGCACCACCCGGTCGGTGCCGTCCAGGGTGTCCTGGTGGGTGTTCATCGGGCCTTGCGGGGTGCCGACCTGGTGCGGCGAGTACCGCCCCTCGAAGGCGAGGAGGTCCGGGCCGCCGGTCCAGGCCGGTTCCACCGGCACCACGGTCGTGCCGCCGTACACGTCGTGCTGGTCGATCGCCTCCAGCTCGTTCTGCGCGAAGGCGGTGCTCAGCAGGGTCCTCGGGCTGTAGAGCCGGTCGTTGCCCTGGAGCTGCTCGTCGAGCCACCCGTCGTTCGCGCTCTGCCGCGCCACGGCGAAGTCGCCGATCCGCCCGGCCAGGTGGTCGGCCTGCTCCAGCAGCCAGGTCTGCGCCACCCCGGGCAGGGCCTGCACGTGCTTCAGCAGCGAGTGCCGGCTCATCGCGACCACGGAGTTCTTCAGCTGGATCGGGCTGCCGGAGTTGTTCATCCGCCAGGCCTGGCTGATGCCGACGGCCTGGGCGTACGCCACGGTCAGCACCCCCTCCAGGTGCAGCGACTCGGCGAAGCCACGCAGGAACGAGATCTCCGCGCCGGGCAGCGACCGCCCGGCGACGCCGGTGAGGAAGCCCGGCATCTCGGTCTCGGCGAACTCGCCCGCCTCGGCCAGGATCCGCTTCGGCATCCCGGCGGACAGCAGCGAGCCGATCGCGTCGGACAGGCCGTGCAGCAGGGTGGTGATGCCCGCCCCGGGCACCCCCTCGGTGACCTGGATGAAGAACCCGGCCGGGTGCACCTGTTCGGCACGCCACAGCGGGTGCTGGGCGAATTCCTCGGCCACGACCGCGTCTTCGGCCAGCAGGGCGGCCTCGACCCGCAGGGCGGCCCGGTACCGCGCGGTCGACTCCGCGCGCTGGGTGCGCACCCAGTCGCGCAGCATGTCCTCCCGGCCGTACCTGACCGGGTGCAGGGCCGACTCGACGAACGAGTCGCGCAGCCCGGCGTACTCCAGCCAGGACAGCACACCCTTGGCGTTCTCGTGCAGGTGGCCGACGTCCGTGGCGACGCCGATCTCCTGGGTCACCCCGGCCCCGGGCCCGTAGACGGCCTCGACGATGAACGCGGAGTACCCGCTCCCGCGCCGCACACCGCCGAACCGCTCGGCCATCCGGGCGGACATGTAGTGCCGGCCGTCCTCGCCCACCACGAACTGCGCCGTGTCGGTCTTCAGCAGCACGCCGAGCGTGGGGATCCCGGCGAAGGTGGCGTTGCCGTCCTCCGGGTAGTGGGCCGGGTCGTGACGCTCGCCGACGACGATGTACGACTCGATCGCGCCGCCGGTGAGCCCACCGACGATGCTCTCGTCCCGGCGGGCGTTGGCGTACTCGACGAGATCGACCGTCAGCCGGCTCATCTCACCGGTCAGGGCCTGGTCGAGCTCGGGTGCCGAGCCCATCCGCTCCAGGGCCACGGCGGCCACCAGCGGCACGAACGCCTCCCGCAGCACGTTCCCGCGCCCGGTGAACATCCCGTCCAGACCACCGAACTCGTGGGCGGCCCGCTGCACCAGCCGGGTGGCCACGTCGACCACCGGGCCGGTTCGCAGAGTCAGGCCACCGGTCCGCCCGGCGTCCCGCAGGTCAACCGCCGTGGTGGCGAGATCCCAGAGCCGGAAGAGGGTTTCGTCGTCACCCGGATTCCCGAGCTCCAGCCGGGCAGCCAGGGCCAGCAGGTCTTCCCGCGACGCCCGGCCGGTCTCCTCCTGGTCCTGGGCGAGCCGGTCCAGCACCTCCTGCACCTCGCGCAGCCGGTCGACCGGGTCACCGGCCCGGTAGCGGCTGTACGGGAACAGGACCCGGGGATCCTGCTGACCGGCCGCCTGCTGCCAGGTGTCGCGGCTCAGGCCGATCAGGCTCTCGGCCTGGTCGCCCAGCACCGCGACGCGCACCATCAGGCCGCCCACGAAGCGCTCTTCGAGAGTGCCGACGCCGACCCCGGAATCCCGGTTGGGCCGGGTGAACTCGACGTCGACCCCGGTGCCGCCGGACTGCCCGAGGTAGACCGGCGGGTTCGCGACCAGCGCGGTGAGCAGGAAGTCGCGCAGGACGAACGACGGACGGCCGGGGAAGGCCATCCGGATGTCGGGCAGCTGCCCACTCTGCCCCCCGACGAAGGCATCCAGGGTCGGGTTGTGCTCCCGCACATGCTGTTCCCAGAGGTCGATCACCCGTTCGTGGTGACGTTCCAGGAAACGCGTGGACGACGGCGCGAGGTCGTCGAGCATCCGCCGCCAGACCGCCAGCGAGGTCCGCGACGCCGCCAGGGTGAGGTTGCGGGGCAGGCGCTGCCCGTCGGCCGTGGCCAGGGCGATCGCGGACGACTGGGTGTAGGTCAGCGCCAGGTAGCCACGCAGGGCCTCGACCCTCAGGTCGGCGTCGGCCCGGCGGTCCAGCTCGGCCGGGGTCAGCACCGGAGCGTCCCAGCCGC
Organism: Kineosporia corallincola; assembly: GCF_018499875.1. Lineage (GTDB taxonomy): Bacteria > Actinomycetota > Actinomycetes > Actinomycetales > Kineosporiaceae > Kineosporia > Kineosporia corallincola. The sequence continues at coordinate 144,991 of NZ_JAHBAY010000018.1, forward strand.
GTAGCACGGCCGAGGTGACCCGGACGGCGAAGTCCAGGCCCTGCTGGTTCAGCCGGGCCGCCTTGCCCGAGGAACCGACCCCCCGGCGCACCAGGTTCATCCGGGAACGCAACGAGATCAGCAGTTTCCACAGACCGGTCAGCGGCACGTCCACCGAGTGGTGCACCGCGACGGCCAGCGGGTCGGTCAGCCCGACGCCCTGGTCGGTGCGCGGCCGGTAGCGCACCGAGGCCGCCTCCGCACTCGGGAACCGGAAACCGGTCTCCGGCGGCAGCAGTTCGCGCAGCGCCGTCGGCCCGGTGGCCGCCGCCATCCGGCCCACCACGTCCTGCGTCACCGCGAGCGCGCGCTCCAGCGAGCGCTGCCCGGGCAGCGGGTCCAGGGGGATGCGGCGGGCGACGATCTCGACGATCGGCCGCCGGCTCGGGCCGAACTGCCAGTAGTCCACCACCAGCTGCACCGCGTCGTTCTCGGCCAGCAGGTACTTGTGCGGGGCGATCACCCCGCGCGGGAACACCAGGTCGCCGCCGTGGGTCTCGGCCTCGAACCCGTAGTACACGCCCCGCCGGATGTCCGGGGTGGCCATGGATTCCCAGAGCAGGGAGAGGGTTTCGTCGTCACCGGCGCCGGCGATCCCGAGCTTCCCGGCCAGCGCCAGCAGTGCGGTCCGGTCGGCCGGGGTGGGGAACGGGGCGGGCTGCGCCAGCCGGTCCAGCACGTCCAGGTCGCGCGCCGCCTGCTCGGGCACCTTCCCGGAGGCGTCGCTCAGTTCGTCGTCGACGTCGAAGAGGTACCAGATGCGCTGGCGCATCAGGTCCTGCTCGTCGACGTCGCCCACCTTCGGCCCGAGTTCGACGGTGAAGTCGTGGCCCTGCTCGAGCGCGAAGGCCCGGAGGTGATCGACCACGCCCTGGGCCTCGGCCAGGGTGACGGCGCGCTGCCAGCCGGCGTTCATCGCCCCCCAGGCGACGACCACCCGGGAGACGTCGCTCCAGCCCAGCTCGCCGTGGAACTGTGCCTCGAAGTACGAGCCGATCTGCGCGACGCCGTCGACCTCCAGCTCGTGCCGGATCGCCGGGTCGTAGCGGAAGTTCGTGGCCTCACCGAGCAGGTAGCGCACGGTGCGCTCCTCGCCCTCGGCGATCAGGCCGAACAGGTGCCGGTGGTCGGTGTATCCGCTCAGCGAGCCACTGCTGCCCCGGGGGGTCAGCGTGGTGCGGGTGCGCACCGACTCCTTCAGGTGCAGCACGGTCGAGCCGTAACCGAAGGTGCCCGCGCTCTGCCGCGGCGAGATCAGCGCACCGAAGGCAGGGTGCTGCTCCGGGTGCACCGCGGTGAAGTCACGGCCCACGGAGCGCAGGTCGGGGCCGTAACCCATGCCCAGCTCCTTGGTGCCACGGATCTTCGTGCTCGGGTTGCCCACGACCGCGCCGGTCTCCCAGAAGGTCAGGAAACGCTCTGTCTGCGTGAGCTTCTCGATCAGCGTGCGGCCGTCGGAGTTCTTCGTGCGGCGCCCGGCGGGCAGGTTGCGGATCAGCGGGCGCTCGGTGAGCAGCTGGTGGGCCCGGTCGAGGATCTCCTCCGTCCGGTCGGCCGGGTAACCGGTGCCGAAGGCCTGGTTCAGATGCCGGATCCGGGCCTTCGCGGCCTCGCGCATCTCGTCCTGCCGGGCCGCCCCCCGCAGTTCCGCGGACAGCAGCGCCCAGCCCTGGGCCGGGGACAGACCCGCCCAGCCGGGCCGGGTCGCGATCAGATCGCGCACCGCGGCCGCCTCGCCGGGGCTGGGGTTCGCCCACTCCAGCGGCACGTCGGCGCGGCGCTGCGGGGCGTCCATGATCAGCGACCGGCCGGAGCCGTCGACCAGGGCCGGGGCCACCGGAACGGCACCGGCCACCTGCCAGTGACCGTCCTCGCCCAGGCTCACCGGGGCGGCGAAACCACCCTCGGGGTCGGCGATCGCGGCGTCCAGGTCGATCGGCAGCGGCGCCGCCAGGCCGGTGACCGACCCGTCCGAGCTGTCGGAGAAGTCGTCGCCGTCGTCGTACTCGGCATCGGTGCGCTGCGTCAGCAGGATCGCGCGGGTGGCCAGCGGCTGTTCCAGGTGCGGGGCCCGCACCGAGATCCTGGCCGTGGCCGCGAACTGGTGCTCACCGGTGAGCGGCTCGATCACCACCCGGGCCAGCAGCCCACCGCCGCCGTTCACCGGCGACAGCGGGAGCAGCTGGTCGAAAGCACCGGAGCGCAACGAGTAACGGATCGCCGCCGGGGTGGTCAGCTGCACCAGCAGGTGGTCCTCGGGCAGACCGGCCACCGTCTGCGGGCCGCCGGCCGGCGCCGGCATCAGGTGCCCACCGCCGATCCCGGTGACCAGCTCGCGCAGGGTGGCGAGGATGTTCTCCTGCGACCGGGTGAGGTCGTAGGACGTCGTCCAGTGCTGCTCGCCGGGCAGGGCCCGGGCGCGGTCGCCCTCCAGCGCCTGCATCGCCAGGCGGCGCACGTCGCGCGGGGTCGGCACGAACGACCGCGAGTTCATCAGGGTCGGGCCGAGGTCGAGCGTGGAGGTGCCGTGCAGCCGCGCCTGGCTGCCGTCCGCCGGGTGCACCATCACGCCGGGCCGGCGCAGCACGGCCTGGAGGCTGCCGATGCCCTTGAGCTCGAGGTAACGGTCGAGTTCGCCGATCGTGTGCGAACCCTCGTGGGCGAGCAGCCGGTCCAGGTCCGCGTCGACGTGGTCGACGAAGATCTGCCGGGCGTGCTGGGCCCCCTGGCCCGGGCTGAGCCGGATCGCCCAGTCCACGTCCGCGCCGATCTGCGGCCCGGACGTGACCACCGGGGCCACCCGGACGTAGACCGTGCGCCCGGCCACCTCGGCGGCCGGGGCCTGGTCCCAGGCCAGGCGCATCGCGTCGGCCATCCGGCCGGCCACCTCGGCGGCCTTCTCCGCGCTGACCCCGGCCTCCGGAACCAGGTGCAGGTGCGGCCGGACCTGGATCAGGATGACCTTCTCGCCGTCCAGCTCGACGATCTTGGCGGTGTACTGGTACGTCTCCCGCACGGCGGCGAAAGGCCGCTCGTTGAAGGCGATCCGGGCCAGCACGCCGGGCAGCACGTCGGGCCGGACGGTGGGCACCGGGCGGCCCAGCGCGGCCGTCCGCTGCCGGTGCTGCTGGAAGCCGAGGTCGGCCTCCAGCTGCATCTGCCCGAGCAGTTCGGCCACCCGGGCCCGCTGCTGCCCGACCGGCGTCTGCCGCATCGCCGCCTCGTGACCGGGGGCGTAGGCGTCCGGCTCGAGCAGCCGCAGCATCGCCCGCAGGGTCGGCACCAGCTCGACCGGGATCGTCCCGGTCGAGGCCAGGACCGCCCGGATCGGCTCCGGGTTCGGGGCGAGCGGGTGATGCCCGGCCGAGCCGGTCAGGACGGTGCCCAGCGGGTCGGGGTCACCGGCCTCGGAGCGCAGGTTCAGCTCCAGTCGCAGCCACTCCAGGTAGGCCTTGACCCGCACCCGGCCGCGGCCCCAGGTCAGGGCGCCACGGTCGTAGGCCGACCAGCGCACGGCCCGGAACACGGTGGTGAGGGCCGCGTCCTTCATCTGCCCGGCCGCGTCGTCCGGATCGGCCGCCAGCAGCGCCTCCAGCTGGGCGCGGGAGATCTGCGCCCCGGCGTCCGGGTCGCGCACCTCGACCAGCGGGCCGCTGACCCGGCGCAGGGTGCCCGGTTCCGTATCGGTGAAATAGGCGTCCCAGGCCGGGTTCCAGGGCCGCTGCACCCCGAACTCGGTGGTCTCGCTGCCGTGCCGGGAGACGATGTCGTTGTCGCCGACCAGGTCCGGCCGGATCAGGCCGGGCCGCCGGTCGTCGTGCAGCAGCACGTGCCGGTGCCCGGGCAGGATCTGCCGCCAGTCCCGCAGCCCGGCCAGGGCCAGCAGGGCGTCGCCGAGCGGGAAGGCCGACAGCGTCGGCCGGTCACTCACCACCGGCAGGTAGTGCGCGCGCGGCGGCGCGATCGGGCGGTCGCCCAGCACCAGACCGGCCGGGACGCGGACCTTGTGCAGCCGGCCGGTGCGGCTGACCTCGCCCGGGACGTCGATCAGGTACTCGTCGGTCTGGCCGGGCCGGTCCAGGGACTCCGCCCAGGCCGGAACCTCGTGCGGCCCGGCAAGCCCGACCTCGCCACCGGCGACCGGCTGCCAGCCGGAGTCCAGGTCGTCGACCAGCCAGGCCGGCGAGCCGTCGGCCATCGGGACCGGGCGCACCCGGATCCACGGGATCGGGCTCTCCCCGACGACCGCACCGGTGGCCGGGTCGGGGCGGCCCGGGGTGAAGACGACGTCCAGGCCGGTCTCAGCCGCCAGCCCCCGCACCCAGACCTCGGGCAGCCCCGGCGTGTAGAGCCGGACCGCGGTGACGCCGTCACCGGCCAGCCGGTGCAGGCGCTCGGCCAGCACGGCCCGGGTGCCGGCCTCGCCGCCGGGGGCGATCAGCACCAGCGCGACGCGGCCCGGTTCCGGCCGGACCAGCCCGGGAACCCGGTCCGCGCCCTGCGGGCCGAGCACGATCTGACCCGGCTGCCGCCACTCGGTCAGCATCCGGCCGGCCAGGGTGACGGTCTGCGGGGCACTCCCGGGAACGGACGGCGGGGCGCTCGGGGCCAGGTGGTACGCCGGCGGCCGCAGCCGGGCTATCTCCTCCTCCACCACCGCCCGCAGGTTCCACAGCGTGTTCTGGGCGTGCGCCCCCTGGTACAGCTCGTCCAGCCGGTCCCAGGTCAGGCCGACAGCCATGACCTCGTCCAGCACCGCCGGGCCGACCAGCGCGGGCAGCGCCTGCTGGACGGGCGCCAGGGCGAGCGGGGCCTCGTCCTGCGTGTACGGCGGCGGGGTGGCCTCCTCGTAGGACTGGACCCGCTCCCGGTCGCCGCGCTCCAGGTGGGCGATCGGGTTGTCGGTGCGCCGCCACTCGCGCGCCGGTTCCCCGTCGCTCAACTCGTCAAGGGTGTACGGGTCGACCTCTGCGGTACGGATCCGCACCGCGAACCGCGAGACGCCGTCGTCGTCGACGATCTGTCCGATGGCGACCCCACCGGAGACGAATCGGCCCCGCAGCGGCAACGTCGGCAGCTGGATCCGGAAGGTGCCGCCGAGCAACGCGATCCGGTGCAGCGAATCCTCGTTCGTCCCCTCCAGGAGCTGCTCCTGGAACTGGCGGGACTCGTCGGCGGTGATCAGTGTGCGACCGGCCGGGCTGACCGTCTCGACCCCGGAGACGACGCCGCCGCTGAAGAATCTCCGCCAGCGACCGCCGTCCACCGGCAGAAGGTTCTCGAAACCGTTGTGCAGCAGGCCGTCCCGTAGCCCCTGCCGAACCAGGTCGATCAGCCGTTCCCGCGGCGCCCAGGCCGGGTCGACCTCGATCGGCTGGCGCCGCGGCCGCCACTCCAGGTCCTCCCCGGCGGGCGGCGGGAAGGTCTCGACGGTCACCGGGTCCACCCGGTTCACGAAGGTCACGGCGCGGCCGTCGGGGGCCTCGTCGATCTCCAGCTCCACCCGCTGCCAGGTGCCGGAGGTGGCCAGCGGGTAGCGGGCGTCCTGATGCCGGGATGTGACCTCGCCGGAGGTGAAGACGACGTTCATGTCCCAGGTCAGCGCCAGGGTCCGGGCCAGCTCCGGGCTCACCCGGCCGGCCAGCAGCCACAGTTCCGGCTGCTCGCCGAACCGGCTCCGGGCCCGGCCGAGCACGTCGCCCAGCCGGGCCTCGAGGTCGGCGTCGGCAGCGGCGATCCGCCCGTCCGCGCCGACCCATTCCAGGAACGCCGTCTCCGGCGCCCCCGGCGACGAGGTGATGGTGTCCAGGACCGCGGCCTGCGGCGCCAGGCGCAGGCCGAACCGGTGCCCGGAAAGCCAGGTCTCGGCGGCCTGACCGGTCCAGTCCTGCGGGCGCGGGGCCCGGGCCTGCACGGCCACGTCGGTCTGCGCCTGACGTGCCCACGAAGCCGGGTCGTCGATCAGGGTCTGCTCGAAGACGTCCTGGCGGAACTCGTTGGCCTCGCGACGCACGGTCAGCTGGTAACGGTTGCCCGGGCCGGTCGTGGCCAGGCGCCGCAGCGTCAGCTCCAGCGTCAGGGAGGCGCGGCCGCCCTCGCGCAGCCGCGTGGTCAGCACCGCGGACCCGCCCGGCCGGGTGGCCAGCTGGATCAGCGCGGGCAGGTCGGTCCAGGCGTAGAGCTCGCGCTGGAACCGTCGACGCTCGGCCTCGCTCACGCCGTCGAAGCGGCCGGTGACCGAGGTCGTCCCGGTCCGGGTGAACTCGTCCCAGGCGTCCTCGGCCTCGCCACTCCAGTAGTCCGGCAGCAGCGGGCGCAGGCCGGCGGCCTCCACCCCGGTCCGGGCCATGGTGAGCAGGCGCAGCTGGTCGTCCGCCCCAGCCGGGATCGGGCCCGTGCGGGAGCTCCACCAGCGCGGGTCGGAGTTCACACCGAAGCTCGAGATGGCGTCCAGCGCGCCCTCTTCCACCGGGTAGGTGGTGGCCAGCGTCTCGCCCTGCCGGGTGATCAGCACCGCCCCGGGCACCACCTGGGCGACGACCCGGCTGAACCGGGTGCCCTCCGGGGTCTCCAGACGGTGGCGCAGACCGTCGCGCCGCACCGCGACCTCGCCGGTGGAGTAGAGCAGGTCGAGGCCGAACTCCTCGGCCAGTGACGCCGCGATCCGGTGGGTGACGCCTGGGAAGCCCAGCACCGTCCGGGTCGCTGCCGCACCCGAGCGCTCCGGCAGCACCGCCCGCAGATGCGCCGCCAGGTAGGCGCGGTAGCCGCGGAGGGAGGGGTTCGGCAGCTGGGCCCGGCCGGCCCCCCAGACCAGCACGTTCCGGTCCACCGCCCCGCCGTCGGCAGGGCCGAAGACGTGGTGCGCCGGGAGGGTGGGCGGGTCGACGAGGTAGGGCATGACCAGCCACAGGCCCTCGGCCAGGTGGTGGGCCACCCCGCCGCCGCGCACGTTGGTGACGGTGCCGGCCCACGGCGACAGCGCCGAGTGCGGGTCGACGCCCCGGGCCGCCGCAGGCACGTCGGCCTGACGCCCGGAGACGATCGAGCGCACCAGGGCGCGCACGTCGCGCGGGGTCGGCATGAACCGCTCGCCGGGCTCCACCCGGCCCTGGGCCCCGGCCATCAGCGTCGGGCCGACGTCCAGGCCGTCGGCCGGACGGTAGCCGGCCTCGCCCGGGCTCACCCGCAGGGCACCCTCACGCAGCAGGTAGCGGGTGCCGGCCGGGGTGGCGTACCGGTCCTGACCGCCCAGCGAGTGGAAGAACTCGTGGGCGAAGACGTACGGGTCGAAGTCACCGGCGAAGATCAGGTGACTGTTCGCCTGACCGGTCCCCGGGCTGACGCTCTGCACCCAGGCGCCGGGGGCGGGCGTCTGCGGGCCGACGGTGATCTCCGGGACCACCCGGACCAGCACGCGCTGCCCGTCGACCACGGTGACCGGCACCGCGTCCCAGACCTCACGGACCGCGGCCTCGCCGAGCCCGGCGATCCGGGTCAGCTCCCGCTCGTCGACCCCGTCCAGGCCGAGAAGGTGCACGGGACGCCGGATCTGGAACATCCGGTGACCGCCGGCCTCGACCTCGTGCACGGTGAAGGCGTACGGGTGGTGCTCGCTCTCCCGCAGGGCCACGTCGACCGTGACCCGGCGCAGCACGTCGTCCAGGTCGACGCCGCTCAGGCTCTCGCGCAGCTGGGCGTCGGGGAGCTGGTGCAGCCGGGCCACCGGGATCGGCGCGCCCTCCCGCCGGGCGACCACGTCGAGAACCCGCACCAGGGTGGCGCGCTGGTCCGGGTCGAGGGCCCCGGCACCGGACACGACCGCCCGGAACGCGGCCTGGTGCAGGGTGAACGTGGCGGTCGAGACCTGGCCCACCACCTCGCCCAGCGAGCGCTCACCGAGCTCGGCGAGCACCACCGAGCGCAAGCCGGTGGCGGTGCGGGCGACCAGATCGGCGGGCGGCAGCACGCCGCGGTTCAGCATCAGCCAGGAGCCCACCCGGGCCAGGCCCCAGTGCAGCGCCTTCCCGATCGGGCCGGTGCCGGTCAGCGCGGTGTGCAGGTCGGAGACCGGGGGCAGGGTGCCGCCCCAGTAGTCGGCCGGGTGCACCGCCTCACCGGACACCGGGTAGACCCGGCCCTGCCGGTCGTCGTCGAGCAGGGCCAGCAGGTCGGCCGGGAGCGTGCCCGGAAGCAGCCCGGCCCGGGAGCCGAAGTCGTTGCCCGGCAACGAGGTCCGGCCCGTGCCCCGGCGGTCGTCGTGCAGCAGGACCGAGGGGTGGGCCCCGGTCAGCTCACGCCAGCGGTCCAGCATCGCACCGGCCGTGTCCGCCGAGTCAATGTGGGACGACGAGACGACCGGCCGCAGCGCGTCCACCGGCAGAGCGTGCGTCCAGGCGCCGATCAGCCGCCGGTCGGCCAGCGCGACACCCGCCGCGATGCCCTCCACCTGGACGGTCTCGACCTGCTCGACGGTGCGTCCGGCCAGGGCCTGGCCGTCGCGCACCGGCACCCGGCCGCCACCGGGCAGCACCCGGCTCAGCTCGGCCGGGCGGTCCGCCCGGTTCACGGCGGACTCCCAGCGCGGGGCCGGGAAGACCGCCGAGTTCAGCGCCGCCGGGGCGGCCTGCCCCGGCGCCTGGCGCAGCCAGCCGCGCAGGAACCCGCCGTCGACCGGGGCCACCACGAAATGCGTTCCGTTGAAAGATTTCTCGATCCGGATCGGCTCGGCGGCGAACACCACGTCGGTGCCGCGGCCGGCCAGCTCGGCGGCCAGCTCGGCCGGGACGCCGCCGACCAGCAGCCGGACGGCGTCGTGGCCCCGGCTCGCGGCGCGGATCGCGTCCTGCACCACCGGGTCGGCGCCGTCGCCGCCGATCGCGATCACGAACCGGCCGTCCTCGGCCACCGGGCGGGCCGGCACCGGGTCGCCGGAGCGGTGCAGGGTGAGCGTGTCCGGGGTGCTCAGGCGCACCCAGTGCAGGCTGCCGGCGGCGCCGGCGGGCACGCTCTCCCCGCCCGGGGCGACCCACAGACCGGAGCGCTCGCCGGGCTCGGAAAGGTTTTCGCCGTCCATTGTTTCGGGCGCCGGCGGAACCCGGAAACCGGACCCGAGGTCGTCCACCAGCCAGCCCCGCGCCCCGCCGGGCACGGTGGCCGGGCGCACCCGCACCCAGCTGCCGAGCCCACGGCCCAGCTGCGGAACCAGGTCACCGGTGCGCAGGTCGGGCAGACCGGTCGCGATGATCAGGTCCAGCCCGAGCGAGTCCACCAGGTCCCGGGCAAAGCTCTCGGCCAGGTTCGGGGTCCAGATCCGCACGGACAGGCCAGCGGAGGCGTTCTCGCGCAGGTAGTTCTCGATCTCACCGCGAATCTGCGCCGGCGTCGCCGGGCCGGCCACCAGCAGGGACAGGCGGTTCGGCTCGACCGGGAGCGCGACCGGGCGCGGGCTGCCCGCCGGGGTGATGACGACGGCGCCACCGACCTGCCCGGTGACCCAGCCGACCGACTGCGGGACCGCCTGCGAGATCGACTGCGAGATCGGCTGCGGGGACGAGGGGTTCAGGTGCTGCCCGAAGTCGTCCGGAGCGCCGTAGGCCGGCGGGACGTCCTCGGCGGGCGGCCGGTCGGCCCAGTCGTCCGCGGCCGCCGGGGCGACGTAGTCCGGCGGGTTCTCGAAGTCCGGCAGGTCGTAACCGATCTCCCGGAAGATGCTGTTGAGCTCGCTGCCCCGGCCCTGCCGGAACAGGTCCTGGATCAGCCCGAACACGTCCAGGTCGGCGGCCTCGAAGGACGCCAGCGGACGGTCCGCGGCGGCCACGGCCTGCGCGGCCCGCATCCGGTACCAGTCGCCGTCGTAGTCCGCCCAGGTGGTGGCCCGGGTGGCGCCCGGCAGCGTGATCACCCGGCTGCCCACCCGCCGGATCCGGGTGGTGTCGAACAGCAGGTTGACCTGGAAGTACCGGGTCCCGTGGACGACGATCGGGCTCACCCACACGGTCAGGGTGTCCCGGCGGTTGCCCAGCAGCCGGTGGGGCAGCGTGGACTCCAGCACGACGCCGGAGGTCTGCGCCTCCTGGACCAGGTTCCACAGCTCGGTCATCGAGTCGTGCAGGAAGCGCCATTCCAGGACCTGGGCACCGGTCTCGTCGACCAGCGCGGGCACCGTCTTCGGCACCCCTCCGTTCCGGAACGCCTGGTAGTCGTAGGTACTGAACAGGTCGTACCCGAACGCGTCCATGCCCTGCTTGATCACGTCGAGCAGCTGCTGCGTCGTGCTGCCGCTGGGCACGCTCGTCGTACCGGCGGGCCAGATCGGCTGGCCCTCCCGAACCTGGACCGGGCCGTGGGCGACGACGACCGGGTGGCCGTCCAGGCCGGGCGCGGTGAACAGCCGCCGGTGGGTCAGCGGGTCACCGGACGAGCGGTAGGTCTCGTACACCAGGTCCAGCGGAGCGGTCTGGCGGGCCAGGTCGGCGGCCTCGTGCGGCCGCAGCTGGTAGCTCATCGTCAGCGCGTGACGCTGGGGGTCGAACTGCCGCTGGTGCCGCATCCACTCGATGAACTCCGGGGCAGAGATCTCGTGCGAGCCGTCCAGCGCCGAGCTCAGGGTCCAGCGGTCGCTGTCGTTGAACGGCCGGGACAGGGTGGCCCGGGACAGGTGGGCATTCTCCAGCCCGAGGAAGTCCAGGTCGCTGTGGTCGCTGTCGCTGCCGTTGTCGTTGCCGCCCCAGGACGTTCGGCCGGCCGGTGCCGAGGTCTCCCCCGGCGCCAGGGACTGCGCGAAGTAGGCCGCGAAATCGCTCTCGGCCACCGACATCCCGCTGATGTCGATCGGCTGGGCCGGCTCGATCGCCCGGATCGAGACCGCCGCCTCGAAGGCGTCCAGCGACACTCCGGTGGCGTAGGCGTGGGCGCGCAACCGCGGGTCCAGGCCACCGAGGATCTCCAGCAGCGTGCGCACCTGGGCCGGGGTGAAGTCGTCCAACCCGGGCACGTGGACGGTGATCTGGAAGGCGAAGTAGTCGCCCAGACGCGGGTCCTTCGCATGCGTCCCGGTCTCCAGGTGGCCCGGCCCGGTCACCAGCAGACCGGAGGAGATCACCTCGACCCGCAGGTCGGCGCGCTCGAAGACGTTGGCCGGCCCGGGGACCGGGGTGAGCAGGCCGTCGGCGATCCAGCCGGGCCGCACGTCGAGCAGCTCGGCGCTGCCGCCCGGCAGGAACCGGATCGCCCGCGCCATCGAGTCGGGCTCCGAGCCGGTCGAGAGCTCCTGCACGACAGGACGTTCCAGGATGTCGGCCAGCCGGTCCAGGTACAGCGGCAGGTAGACCTGGACCGAGCCCCAGTCCATCCGGTAGTCGTCGCCCTCGAGGCGGAGCGTGCCACCGACCGGGACCGGGATCGTGCGCGCGCCGGTGGCCGCGCTCCAGCGCATCACCTGTTCCTGGGCCAGGTCGGCCTCCTGGCCCAGGCGGACCTCCTGGGTCCGCACCGCCTGCCGCTCCGGGGAGAAGGCCGGGAGGTACGGCCGGTCCTGCGCCTCGGCCGGCGTCAGACCGTCGGACGGCTCGTCGGCCTGGGCCAGGTACTGCTTCAGCTGCCCGCGCAGGCCGGTCAGGAACTCGTGCTGCTCGCGCCAGGCGTCCAGCACCGCCTGCTGGGCTGCGGTCAGGTCGGCCTCGGTCAGCCGGGCCTGCGCGACCAGCTCCCGGACCTCGTCCAGCCGGGTCAGCGCCGGGGCCACGACGGCCCGGTGATGGTCGAAGGCCTCACGCAGATACAGGTTCGGCGCGGTGTCGCCGCCCCGGGCCAGCCGCACCAGGTCGATCAGGTCACGGGGCGTGGCCCGGTCGATGTTGGCGTTCATCATGGCCCGCAGGTTGTCCAGGCCGGTGGCCGGGCGCTGCCGGGTGAAGGCCCCGAACCGGGCCGCCTCGGCGGCGGTCCGCAGCCGGATCGTCTGGCGCATGACCTGGCTGAACTTCGGATACCGGTCCATCCGGGCGAGCCGGTGCCCGCGCTCGTGGTGCAGGACGGCGGGGGCGGTGCTGATCCGCACCTGGTTCACGTTCACCGGCAGGTCCGAACGGTCCGAGACCTGCACCGTGTGCTCGGCCGGCGCGTCGACGACGCGCTCCGGGTTCACCCGGACATAGGCGATCTCGCCGTCGACCTCCACCGGCGCGGTGCTGTTCCAGGCCCGCTCCAGGTCCGCGGCGTCCGCCCGCCAGAGCGCGTCCAGCTCGGCCGGGCTGATCCCGTCGGCCGGGATCAGCCGCTCGGTGACGGTGTACTCGTAGACCACCACGCCCGGTCGGCCCGGCACCTCGAACCGGCGGACCACCAGGTCTTTCGGGGCCGAGGCCCAGGCGGTGGCCTGGGGCTGGTAGTGCGCCAGCTCGGCGCGGAACACCAGCTGACGGGCGTCCCGCTCGGGGTCGTTCTTCGCGATCGCGACCAGCGCCTGGACCTGCTCCAGCGCGGTGCCGTCCACCACCTCGGCCCGCGGCATCATCGTGAGCAGGAGACGCCGCATCTCCTCCAGCATCGTCCGGTACTGCTCGGGCGTCTGCCAGTACGGCCGGTGCCCGCCGCGCTCCAGCACGTCCCACCAGGAGCGGCCGGGGCTGTAGAAGACGTCGCTCTGCCCGCGGTACATGGCGCTGACCCGCACCGGCTCGACCGCGGCGCGCATCGCCGGGGTGATCGGCGGCAGCGAGTGGTCGGCGAAGGCCGGCATCCGCATCGCGCCGTCCGGGACGAACGCCCCGGCGGACGAGTACGACGGGTTCGGAACGGTTCCCAGGTCGAGGCGCGGCACCCCGGCCAGGCCCTGGATCAGGCCGTCGGCCACGTACTGCCGCACCCGCCGGTTCAGGATCGGGTCGGGGATCTCGTAGGTGACCGACACGGCGTCCGTCGACGGGGTCTGCCGCAGGGCCCGCGGCGAGATCCCGTGGCGGGTGGAGAAGACCAGGCCGGCGGCGGTGCGGGTGGCCAGGACCCGCTGCTCCAGCTGGTTGGCGTCGGTGACCCAGAAGCTCTCCGGCACCGAGACCAGCCCCTCCCACTCCGGGGACGGGTACAGCGCGCGGCCGGTCAGGCTGACCGTGGCGTCGTCGCCGGAACGGTGGGCCAGCAGCCAGCCACGGGTCACGTCGGTGCCCTCGACCGGGCCGACCCGCACGCCGCCCTCGAACGGCACGACCGCTTCGGCGCTGAACCAGAACCGGATGCCGTGCTCCAGCGCGAACTGCTCGGCCAGGTACTCCGGCAGGTACGACACCAGCAGCCGCGCGCCGTCCAGGCGGTCGGCGTGAGCGGCGACGAATGCCTCCAGCTGACGCCGCACCTCCAGGCCGGAGGCGTTCGGCACGATCAGCGTGCCGTCCTCGTTCACCCGGGCGATCGTCAGGGTGCCGTCGACCTCGGCGCGGGACACGAAGCCCGGCCCCTGGCCCAGGTCCCAGCCCGCGGTGGGAAGTTCCGGCTCGGACAGGCGGGGAGCGATCTCCGCCGCGGGCAGCGGCTTCAGGTGCTCCAGGTCGACGCCCTCGCCCTGGTGCAGCCACGGCGAGTCGGCGAGCGGGCGCATCTGCGGCTGCTGGGCCAGGCGCGGCCGGGCCTCGTCCGGGGTGAACCGCAGCCAGGCCGGGCCGCGGCCCCGGCCCAGGTCGACGTGCGCCAGGACCGGCTGGTCGATGGTGGTGGCCAGGTGCTGGGCCAGCGGGCGGGTCTCCCGGGGCAGGCCCTCTGGGGCGGTCAGCACGACCTGATCGGCCCAGTCGCGCACCAGGTTCCAGCCCTCGGCCAGGGGCAGCGGCGGCCATCCCCCGGTCGAGGTGGGTGCGGCCGGGGCAGGGATCAGGCTCGCCGGGTCCAGCGCGGGAGCCGTCGCCGGACGGCTGTTCGCCAGTGCCACGGTGTCGTCCAGCGCGGTCTGGGCCGTCCGGAGAGCGTTCTCGGCCCCGGTCACGTCGACCGTGGGGATCGTCAGCTGCGGGAACTCGTCCTGGAGCCGGGTCTGGGCGGCGGCGCGGGCCACGGCCCGGCGGTGGGCGGTGAAGGCGGTGTCGCGCAGCGCGGTCAGGGCGGGGACCAGCTCCTGGGCGGCGACGCCCTGGGCCCAGGCGATCAGGGCGGAATTCTCCCGCGGGACCGGGCCGGCCGGGTTCACGGCGGCCACCGCGGGCGGCCGCTCCTGCCCGGCGGGGACCGTCAGCGTGTCGAACAGCCAGTTCGCCAGCGGGATCTCAGGCCTGGAACCGTCCGCGATCCAGATGTCGGGGTGCCGCTCGGCCGACGCCCTGGCGAGCATCCGGCGGCTGCGCTCGTCGCCCAGGGCACGCAGTTCCGGCACGGGTGAAAGCCGGAGCACCACGGAGGTGCCGGTGCGGTGCTGGATCAGCTCCAGCGCCCATTCGTATCCCTGCTGTTGGGTGGCCAGATCGACGATCAGGTCGTCGAACCCGGCCGGGCGCACGCCGGTGGACGCCTCGCGGTCGCCGATCTCGCGGCGCAGCGCGGTGATGATGCCGTCGACGGCGAGTGTGTAGTTGTCGTAGGCCGGGCGCACGTCGGTCACGGCGTACGCGGCGATCTGCTCCCAGTCGGTGTCGCCGGCGTTGGCCCGGTCGACCTCGTCCAGGGTCTCGTCCAGCGGGGCCAGCGCCTGCGCGGCGAGCGTCCGGAAGTCGTCCAGCTCGTGCACGCCGTCCAGTTCCGGCAGCTGCTGGACGGCGGTCCCGCCGATCCGCCGCAGCGGCTCGAGCTCCGGCAGGACGTCGACCGCGCCGTTCGGGGCGGCATCCAGCTCGGGGTTCGGGTCGAGCACGGGGTTCGGGTCGAGCACGGGGTTCGCGTCGAGCAGGTCCGCCGGGCTGGTCCAGGCGCCCCTGGACCCGTCGGTGTGCCGCTCGTCGAGGCGCTGCCCGAACGAGGGCAGGACCGGCTCCGCACCGGGCTCGAAGATGCTTTCGTCCGGGCTCAGGAAGGCGTTCCAGTCGGTGACCCCGCCGTAGGCGCCGAACTCGCCGACGGTGCTGGGAGCGCCGGTGCTGCCACGGTCGCCGTAGCTGCTGCCGGCGTCGTCGTCCCCGGCCAGATCGGTTGCCGGACGGTCGGTCACGGCCAGGTCGTAGACCTCGACCAGGCGGGTCATGGCGCTGAGCACGTCCTCGGTCAGCGACCGGCCGATCGTGCCGAAGGCCGGGGCGGTCGAGGGACCGGCCTGCCCCTCGCGCACCGGCGTCGCCGAACCGTGGAACAGCATCGCCGCGGCGATCGGGACCACCGCGTCACGCAGGGCGTCGGTGCCCGGGGCGGTGGAGGTCTCCAGCCGGGTGCCCGCGGCCTCGCCGACCAGGCCGGAGGCGATCCGCGAGAGCTCGATCTCCTCGGTGACGCGCAACTCGGACAGGATGCTCCCGGCCGCCGCGGAACTGCGGGCCAGCCAGCCGTCGGCCAGCGCGCCGAACTCCGCCGCCCCGGCGGCCCGCAGGTCACCGAGCTCGCCGAGGGTGGCCATCACCAGCTCGGTGGAGAAGCCGTCCAGCCGGGGCCGGTCGGCCGGCTCCGGGGTGGCGACACGCTCCGGCTGCTTGCCGAGAACCCTCTCGGACGGCCCGTTTCCGGCCAGGTGGTCGAGGGAGAAGTCCGGGTGGCTCTCGTCCCAGTCCTCGATCTGGACCCGGGGCGTCTGCGGGATGGGCGCAGAGGTCAGGACCTGCTCGATCGTGGGCAGCGGTTCGTCGCGCGCCGGGTCGAGGAGATCATCGGGATCAACGGACGACGCGAGACCCGCCCCCCGCGTCCCGTCGTTCCGGGCACCGTCATTCCGGGCACCGTCATTCCGGGCACCGTCGTTCCAGGCCCCGTCGTTCCGGGCACCGTCATTCCAGGCCCCGTCATTCCAGGCCCCGGCGGTCCAGGCCCCGGCGGTCCAGTCACCGCCGGCCAGGGCACCGTCCAGCGACAGGCCGCCGGTGCTCCGCAGCGGCGAGGAGCCGAAGCCGAAGAACCGGGGCTCGGCCTCCTCCGGCTCCAGCAGCGAGCCGGGGTTCGGCTGCCCGGTGACCAGCGCGCCGAAGTCGTCGAACCGGAAACCGTTGCGCGGCAGGCGCGGGAACTGCGGCTCCGGCTCGAAGATGTCGGCCTTCACCGGGTCGGACAGCGCACCGGCCGGCTGGGAACCACCGGACACCATCTGGTCGAACAGCGCGGCGTCGGTGAGCGCTGTGTCGAGCAGCTCGGCCTCGGCCAGGTCAGACCCGGCCAACTCGGTTCCGGCCAACTCGGTTCCGGCCAACTCGGTTCCGGCCAACTCGGTTCCGGCCAACTCGGTTCCGGCCAACTCGGTTCCGGCCAACTCGGTTCCGGCCAACTCGGTTCCGGCCAACTCGGTTCCGGTCAGATCAGACCCGGCCAGCTCGGCCCCGGTCAGCTCGGCCCCGGTCAGCTCGGCCGCCGGCCGATCCGTCCCGGCCAGATCAGTCCCGGCCAGATCAGTCCCGGCCAGCTCCGTCCCGGCCAGATCAGTCCCGGTCAGTCCCGTCCCGACACCCGTCGTCTCACCCGAAACAACCGCACCGGAAGCATTTCCGGATGCCGCAGCCGGATCAGCCAGCAGTTCCTGAACCGAAGCCGGAAGGTGACCGGCGTCGACCGGGACGGCCGCGTCGTCCACCGTCGGAGTCGGCTCGACCACCGGGGGCGCGATCTGTGGCGGCGTCTCGGTGCTGCGCAGCAGGATGTCGGAGAGCACCCAGCGGGTCGTCGCGCCGTCCGGAGAGACCACCCGGAAGAGCGCGACCGCCCGCACCCGGTGACCGAGAAGGCCGGTCCCGGCCGCATTTTCCATCACCGTACCGAACCGCAGCAGTTCCCGCCGCTGGGTGGCCTGGGTGCTGACGTCACCGGCGCCGGAGGTGTCGCCCCAGATCGGCGCGATCGGGCCGGATCGGTTGATCGGCTCGCCGTCGTAGCTCTGGCCCAGCGTGATGCTGCGCGAGGTGGAGGAGCTCGTCGTGTTGGTCACCGAGTCGTTGGAGACCTCGATGTGGTCGATCGCGATGTCGCGGCTGGCCCGCTCGATCCGCGGGGAGTACAGCACCATCTCGATCCGCGCGGACGCGCCCGGCCGGGACAGGAACGCCGAGGTACCGGCCCGGGTGGCCAGTTTCAGCTCACCGGTCTCGATGAACTGGTTCAGCCGGATGAACATGCCCTCGCTGGAGGACGAGGTCTGCGGGGTGAGCCCACGCGTCCAGTTCGGGTCGGCCTCGGTCAGGGCCTGGCGCAGCTGGTCGATGCCGGGCAGGTCGTAGATCTGCACGGGGCGCTGCGGCAGCCAGGTCGGGTCGGCCAGGAACCGCGGCCAGGTCTCCATCTCGATCGCGACATCACCCGTGCGCGGCGCCGTCTCGCCGATCCCGGCCAGTGGGTCGACCCGGAACAGCTGCGGGGACTCCAGCAGGTTGGCGCTGGTCTCGCCTGCCGCCTGGGCGTTCTCGCGGTTGTGGAACCGGATCGTCACGTCGGCGGGGACCACCGCGTGGGCGCTGTCCTCGATCTCCTCGACGACCGGCGCCGGACGGCCCGCCTCGGTGTCGACCTCGAGGCCGAGCGCGTTCAGGCCGTTCAGGGCCGCCTGCTCGGCGGCCCGGTCGAAGGCCTGGAACACCCGCTGGATCAGGGCCGTGGCCAGGTGGATGTACGGCACCACCAGCACGCCGAGCCCCTGCGCCACCAGCGACGCGGCTCCCTGCACGACCACCGAGAAGGCGGCGTGCCAGAGGCGTTCCACCTCGACCGTGACCTCGTAGTGGTACGGCACGGTGAACTCGCTGGTGGTGTTCATGCTCCGCTGCCAGGTGCGCAGCTCCCGGGTCGAGACCTGGGTGTGCGACACGTCGGTGCGGAACTCGCCGGCCGCGATCGGGGTGATCGTCTGGTCGGCGGTGACCCCGGTCGGGCGGAAGTTCAGCTGGTTGGTCCGGGTCGAGGTGTCGGTGACCCGGGTCCGGCCCGCCTGCTGACCGGGCAGAGCGGTGCCCCGCGCGCTGATGTGCGAGATCACCGTGTCCAGGCCGCCGGTCGCCACCGCGCGGCCCCGCACCTCGGCCAGGCCCGCCAGGTCGGCCGGGTGGGCGTTCAGCGTGATCGTGACGATCTGCGGCCCGAACCAGGACCGGAAGATCCCGCGCAGCCGGGCCTGGCCCTCAGGGCCCAGGTTGACCAGCGTGCGCAGGCCCAGGGTGCTGGCGTACTCGTTGATCCGGGTCCGC
This sequence comes from Kineosporia corallincola, assembly GCF_018499875.1. Taxonomy (GTDB): domain Bacteria; phylum Actinomycetota; class Actinomycetes; order Actinomycetales; family Kineosporiaceae; genus Kineosporia; species Kineosporia corallincola. The sequence goes on from NZ_JAHBAY010000018.1 coordinate 163,317, forward strand.
AGGCCGGGCAGGTAGGTGCTCGATCCGGGCGTCATGATGCCCGGGGCGTTCGCCTCGACCATCCGCACGATCCGGGCGTCCAGACCAGAACGGCCGGTGCTCACGTCGACGCCGGTGACCGTGCCGTAGCCGATCTGGCCGCCGGTGTCGCCGTACCAGGCCGGCAGCCGCAGCTCACGCGGGCCGGGCGCCGGGATCTCGCGGGCGCCCTCGACACCCGCGTCCCGCTGCCGGATCAGCTCGGCCAGCTGCGGGTGGTTGTGCAGGTCGTTGTCGACGAGATGGAACTGCACGCCCTCGGCGACCTCGACAGCCTTACGGAACTGCGAGCGTCCCAGGTTCGTGAGCGTGTTCACGCCCACGTTCCGGGTGCCGACGTTCACCGTGACGACGTAGACGGCCCGGGCCGAGAAACGGTGGCTGTGGACCGTGTCCTCGGTGGTCACCCGCATCGTGCTGGTGTTGTCACCGGTCGACTCGGCGTGCGAGCCGCCGCGGCCGAACAGGTACTGGCCGCCCGGGCGGAAGTGGTGCCCGGACCGGTTGGCCGTCACACCGCTGCGACCGGACTGGCTGGTCGTCGTCCCCAGGTTGTTCCCGGTGGTCGACTGGAGCCAGCGCTCGGCGTCCAGCGGCGGGGCCGCGGACAGCGCGCTCACGTCGGTCAGATACCCGCGGACCTCGATCGAGACGTCCGTCCCGGCCAGGTAGCCGGAGGTGACGACGCCCTCGACCAGGTAGCCGTCACGGAAGATCCGCAGCGGGTTGCCGTGCAGGTGCTCGGCCGAGAACACGCTCTGGAGCATCGTGTTCGCGCTCGACTCGGGCGAGGTCAGCCCCTCGCCGAACATCGCCTGGCCGGCCACCCGGGCCGCCGTGGTCTCCGAGAGCCAGTGCGCGGCACCGACGACCAGGTCGCCCAGGAATCCGAGCACCGAGCGCGGGGGAACCACCATCGCGGCGCCGTGCGGGACCGGGATCGTCAGCGGGGCAGCAGGTTCCGGGTTTCGCTCCGGGGCCAGCACCGCGGGCTCCGGGCGCGCGATCAGGTTTCCGGCCGTCGGCCAGGCACCCGGAACCAGGCTTCCCGGATCGACGGTGGAGGTGTCGGTCTCCTCCTCGAGCGCGTCCCTGAGGCCGAGGGCCTCGCGGACCAGGCGCTGGAGCGCGCCGCTGCCCTCGACCCACTCGACCAGGGCCGTCTCCGGCATGGTCAGGACGCCCTGGGCGGCAACCGCTTCCGGGGTCCGGGCGGCCAGGCGCAGCTCGTCCTGGGCGGTGACGTCACGGGACGCCGGCAGCTGCGGGCGCGGGGCCCGCGTGGGCTCGGTCAGGGTGCGGAAGGTCGGCACGGCCAGGGTGACCAGGCCGTCCACCGGCGCGAGCACCGGGGCCTCACCGTAGGAGTAGGAGACGTCCAGCGTGTGCGTCGCCGGAATCTCGAACAGCTCGGTGCCCTGCGACGTCGGGCTGAGCATGTAGTACTCGTGCCCGGTGCCGAGGCTGGCGCCGACGCTGTGCGAGGTCGATCCGGCGTGGGTGTACTGCCCGCCGACGCTCGCACCGCCGACGTACGACCCGTCGGAGACGTCGCCGCCGGCCTGGGCCGAGCCGCTGACGTTCGCGTTCCACGACAGCGGGGTGATCGAGGAGGTCTCCTCGCCCGGCATCGTCGAGCCGATGAAGTTCAGCGTCTGGGTGCGCGGCAGGTTCTTGACCTGGCGCACACCCGCCTCGTCGCCCTCGGCCAGATAGCGCCGGACGGTCTTCAGGTTGGCCGAGACCTTGTGCGTACCGGCCTTGCCCGGCATCTCGAAGGTGGTCAGCGAGCCGCCGTCGATGGCGTCGTCCAGCCCGCCGCGCAGACCTGCCCGCGAGCGCATCTGGTCAAGCTTCTGCTGGTTCTTCAGGCGGGCGGCGCTGATCGCGTCCGGGCCGAGGATCGCCCGGGCGAAGCGGTTGTCGGTCAGGGCCTCGAAGGCCGCGCCGGCCGTGCCCGGCTCGCCCACCGGGGGCAGGAAGCCCTCGGCGCGCAGGAACTGCTCCAGGCCGTCGAACAGCGGTGTGGTGCCGGTGACGTCGGTGGCGGAGGTGGACAGGCCCAGGACCCGCAGGTGCAGGAGCTCGGCCGGCAGGTGCCGGACCTCGGTGACCGGGCCGTCGATGACGCTCGCCTGCGGCACCTGGAGCACGGCCGGGTAGGTGGTCTCCGGGATCTCCAGGCGGGAGCCGGCGACCGGGCGCACCGGGCCGCCGTCGGGGCGGACCAGCTCGAACCGGAACCGGACCCGCGCACCGGCCCGGGGCATGACGCCGGCGGCGCGCAGCGAACGGACCAGGCGGGCGCTGCCGCCGGATCCGAGGGTGTGGGCGTGCTGGTAGGTACCGTTGGCGCCGAAGCCGAACCGGCCGGCGCTGGGCGCGATCTCGGGGGCGAACCCGAAGCTCAGGTCGGCGCCCGCGCCGGAGGCGTTGGCGGTGGTCACCGACGTCTGGCCACGCATCGAGCGGACCACGTAGGCCTCGAGCACACCGTTCTGGAGCGGCGGCCCGGCCGGGGTCAGGTCGCCCACCAGACCGGCGCTCACCCGCAGGTACCCGACCGCGTTACCGGCCCGGTCGTAGAGCATCGGCGAGGGGGTGAAGGCGCCGAAGAGCATGAGCGGGAAGTTCGCGCGCAGATCGCCCTCGGACAGGAACTGGCGCAGGTCGTCCCAGGAGTCGGTGCTCAGGCCGGTGAACCGGCCGGCGAACGCCTCGGCCACGTCGATCAGGATCTGCCCGGCGTCGGGGAAGCTCTCCGCCCCGAACAGCGGCGCGTCCGAGAGCTGGAGCGGGGTGGGCAGAACCAGGTCGTTCGCGGTCGGCGCCTCGTGCAGGTGCTTGGGGAACCAGACCTCCAGACGCGGTGTGGGCACGATCGTGTCGGTGATCGTGCGCCAGCCGTCACTGCCCCGCAGGGCGCCGGATGTGACGTCGGACAGGCCGCCCCGCAGCAGGTGGTACTGCCAGCGCATGGTGAAGTCGTAGCGCCACGAGCGTTCCCGGCTGCGCAGGATGGTGAACGCCTGGATGCTCGTGCCGGTCGTCATCACCCGGCTGGTCTGGTTCAGCGTCCAGCCCACGCGGCCGGTCAGGCTGACCGAGCGCAGCGGGACGCCGTCCTCGAAGTTCCACAGATGGGTGTACGAGTAGCCCAGGGTGCGAAGGTCGATGCTGGTGGCGGTGGTGCCGAGTTCGGGCATGCCGAACGCCCAGCTCTGCACGGTGACGGGCGGGCCGTCGGGCATCTCCTCCAGCCCGGCCTCGATCAGCCGGGCGTCGGAGGTGTCGAGGCGCAACGCCACCCGGTAGTCGCCGCCGGACCGGAACGGCACGACGTACCCGTCCTGCGAGAACAACGCCTCCCAGGCGGTACTCAGCAGGCGCGGGGTGAACAACTGGTTCATCCGGCCCGAGAATGCCGGGCTGTAACCGAATTCGGCCGAGACCGCGTTGGTCAGCGTGCCGCGCAGGTGCTCGACCAGGTCGGCGGGCACCGGCCGGATGTGCGGCATTCCGTGGGCACCGCTGCGGTCGGACCCGAAATCGCGGATCAGCGGCTGGATCCCGTCCACCGGGTCGAGACTCAGGCGGGGTTCCAGCACCAGGCCGGACTGTGCCTCGACGACCGGGGTGCCCGGGGTGGAGGCGGTGCTGGACTCCGCACGCAGGGACGGCGCCGAGTGACCGGCACCGACTCCGCCCTCGGTGACCGCACCGTCCGAGGCCGCGATCGACTCGACGATCGAGCCGACCGATCGGACGCTGCTGGCGGAGCTGTCCGCCCGGTGCCGCCGGGGCGCCGGGTCGAGGTGGGGATCGAGGTGGGCAGAGCTCTCCTGCGGCATCTCGGCGAAGTCCGTGACCTGGGTGGTCGCCGCCACCTCGTCGACGTCCTCCACCCGGATCGCCGGGAAGGCCTCGGCGTCACGGGAGCTGCCGCCGGGGATCCGGCCGCGCTCGATGCGCAGGGCTCTGATCGTGCGGCGGGCCAGGTCCTCGATCGCCCGGACGGCCGCGTCGTCCCAGCCCGCGCCGCCGTCGTCCTCCAGGTCGTGCCCGGTCCGGGCTTCGATCAGCAGGGCCGTGACGATCGGGACGATCTCGCGGACGGTCCGGCGGGCGTTGTCCTCCCGGGAGTTCCCGAGCCCGGAGGTACCGTACCCACTGGCCCGGCCGACGACGACCGTGGCCATCTCGCCGAGCTCGAAGTTCTCCCGCCGGCTCAGCTGGCCCAGCACCCGCTGGGCCAGACCGGCCCCGGTGGCGGACCAGTCCTTCCGGACCCGGTTCAGCTCGGCGTCCTGCTCGAAGGTGACGCCGGGCTTGAGGTTCCCGGCCATCGCGGCGTACCGCGCGGCCGTCTCCCGGGCCAGCTGCTCCAGATGGTCCACACCGGCGGAGACCTGGGCCTGGGTCAGCCCGACGGCCTGTGCGGCGTCGGCCGAGAGCGGGCCGAAGTCGTGGACCTCCTGGGCCGGGGCGGCCTGCGGGCGCAGGCTGCTCAGCGGAAGGGCCGGGCGCAGGCGCAGTTCCGGCCGCGGCAGCCCGCCGAGCCGGTCCAGGACGACGTCCAGGGTCTCGAGCATGGACCGCTGGACGGTCCACACCCGCTCGGCACCGGCCGAGACGATCTCCCAGGTGTTGCGGGCGTCGATCGTGCTGTGCAGGGGGGCCTCGGCGGAGACGCCCTCGGGACGGGCCACCCAGGTGCCGCCGTGCGGCGCGGCCAGCGGGCCGGTCACCCCGACGATCATCGAGTCGCCCGGAAGGCCCTCCACCCCGGCCATTTCCACCAGGGTGTCGGTGCCGGCCGGGAGCGAGTCGGAGACCAGCAGGATCACCCTGATCCGCGGGTCGTGGGCAACCAGCGGGGTCAGGTACCGGGTGGCGAACTCGGCCGGCGTCAGCCTCTGCCCGTAGGCCAGCACCGGCGTGGTTCCGGTGCGGACCGTCGGCGAGGACGACAGGACCACCTCGGGCCGGTCGAAGCCGACGTGGACGACGGCGACCTGCGGGTCGGCGACGGCCGGGAACGACTGGACGTCGACCAGCTGCCGGTCGACGACGGCGCGGTCGGTGGGCACCCGCGAGGGCAGGTACCAGCCGGACGGCACCCTGATCGGCACCGGGATCCCGCCCCAGGCGCCCAGTCCCGCGTCCTGGAGCAGGCGCTGCGGCGACCAGGACGCCTCGATCAGGTTGCGCACCCGGAAGGTCAGCGGCAGCTCGGTGCCGCCGTAGCCGATCTTGTCCCGCTCGTTGCGGGTCTTCATCGTGATGGTGACGACCGCGTCCAGGTAGACCGGGCCGTACCAGGTGGTGTCGAGCGACCAGGCGTCCCAGTGCGTCGCCGCGCGCCGCGAGCTGGAGGCCTGGATGCCGGTGCGGCCGGTGTACATCGGCGAGGAGATGACCAGTGGCTGCACCACCGGGCCGGCCGGGGTCTCGCCGACCCGGGGCTGGCTGGTGTTGACGGAGTACCAGGAGTTCGGCCCGGCGCCCCGGACCGAGCCGGCCTGGGCCGAGCGCCCGCCGGGCGCCGACGTCATCGTCATCACGTCGGCCCGGCCGGTGACCTGGGCCTGGGTGAAGTCGGTCGTGGCCTTCGGGTCGACGAGCCGGAAGCTGACCGACAGCGAGCCGGTGACGTCGGTGAAGACGCTGCCGGTGGCGCGCAGCGGGACGCCCAGACGTGCGGCCTCGCCGACCGCACCGGTGCCGCGGGTGAGCAGGTGGTGCTCCAGCACCGACGGGTCGGCCAGCGCGCGCAGCTCGTCCTGCCCGACCTGGCCCCAGGCGGCCAGCAGCGCGGGGGTGCCGGCGTGCTCGGCCAGGGCCGCGGCCCAGGCGTCGTACAGGTGACGCACCTTGTCCGGGTCGATCCGGAGGTTCACCTCGTGGTCGACGAAGGCCTTGCGGTCCAGCCGGACCTCGGTCACGCCGTCCGGGATCCGCCCGGGGGCGAGGCGGGTGATGATCGGCTGCCCGGTGGCCGCCGGGAGCGAGCGGGTCAGGTCGGCGGTGGAGACCACGACCGTCTCGCCCAGCGGCACGCTGCGGCTCTCGACCCTGGCCGAGGTACCGCTCGGGTGCGCCGCGGTGACGCCCTGCGTCTGCCGGGCCAGCGCCGCCGGGGCGCCGAGCGCGAGCGTGTTCAGCAGCGGCGAGGGCCGCCAGACGCTGATCAGCGTGATCTCGATCCGGGCCTCGCCGAGCAACACGCTGAGCGGTCCGGAGGCCTCGAAACCGTCGTAGCGCCAGTCGGAGACGCTCATCGAGCCGCCGGAGCCGGAGCTCCAGCCGCGCAGCAGCTCGGCGATGAACTGGCTCTGCGGGTAGCTGGGCCGGGCGATGCCGTCGACGATCGCGGCCAGCCCCGGGGCGATCGAGACCGACTGCGCCGTGCTCCAGGTCGAGCCGGCCCGCATCTCGCTGCGGTTGATGTAGTAGAGGCTGCCGTCCTGGGCCTCGGTGACGACCATGCCGCGCGCGGCCGGGTCCCGGTCGAAGCGGATCAGCAGCTGAGTCGTCCTCTGGCCGAGGAACTTCCCGTCCACCCGGGTCAGCAGCAGGCCACCGGCGCGCAGCACCGGCGTCTGGCTGTTGAGCACCTGCGGAGCGAGCATGACGTCCAGGCCGCCACGCAGCGAGGAACCGGGCACACCCAGCTGCCACAGGCCGCTCAGGGCACCGGGCTCGTGCCGCGCCAGCAGGTCGGTCGCGGCGCTCAGCACCGGGTTCGTCCTGGTCAGTGCGGGAGCGCCGGCCGGGGACTGGAGGTGCTCGGTGACCGAGTTCAGCGGCACCAGCGGGAATTCCGGCACCGGCGTGGGGTCGGTGGCACTCAGCGGCGCGACCGGCACGACCCGCTCGGACTCGCCCGCCGGGAGCGCGAACCGCCGCACGCCCGTCGGTGCGGGAGCGGCCGGGCGCAGCAGCCGTGGCTCGTTCTCGCGCAGCGCCGGCAGGGCCGGGTGCGCGGCGTCCTTGATGTTCAGGGCCTCCAGGTCGGACAGGGTGAAGGCGGTGCGCTCGGGGGCGTAGTAGCGGATGCCGTCGGGCACGTCCACGTCGGTCGCGGCCGCCCGGAGCCCGAGATGCTTGTCCAGGCGCCGGCTCTCGGTGAGGTTGCGGTTGGAGACCACGACCACGCGCCAGCGGACCGCGCCGATCTTCCCGGTGTGCGGCAGCTTCAGCGTCAGCTGGTAACCGGGCAGGCCGGTCAGGGTGGCGAAGTCGCCGTCGCTCTGCGAGATCCCGTAGCTCGGGCCGACCCGGACCCAGGTACCGCCGCCGGACGGGTTGCCGAACGCGTCCACGTCCTTGACCTCGGAGGCGCCCAGACGGATGTTGGCCTCCAGGCCGAATCCGGCCGTGGTCGAGGACCACGAGGTCGCCGAGGCCGCGTACTCGACCAGGAGACTGGTGTCGAAGACCGCGGGGGCGGTGCCGTCGTCCTGCACCGAGTGGACCACCGGGATCAGGGCGAAGTGTGCCTCCCGGTCGCCGAAGGTCAGCTTCTGCGACATCTGGCCGGTCTGGCCGGTGGTCTCGCGCAGGAACACGCCGCGCAGGTGGTCGCGGGTGACGGCGGACAGCGCCCAGGTGCGGGCCTCGTCCGGGTCGATGCCGACCCGGGCCAGCTGCGCGACCAGGGCCGCGCGCACGGCGGCCACGCCGTCCACGTCCGTCACCCGGTCGAACGGCCGGATCCCGACCGTGCCGTACGGGTCGTCCACCGGTGAGAACACCCAGCCGTGGTCGAACTTCCACCAGCCGGTCCGGGCACGGGCCGGGACCTGCGTCGCCGTGCCCGGTTCCGTGCCGGCCGCCAGGACGTTCAGCTCGTGGGTGAGCCGGTCCACGGCCAGGGCCGGGACCTCCTCGGCCTGGGCGGGGGTGCCGCCCGGGGCCACCGGCGTCGGCGCCTGGCTCCGCGGTGCGGAGGCGGTCAGCGAGGTGAACGGCTCCGGCACCATCCAGGCGGCCCGGGTGGCGAACTCCTGGCGGACGTCGGCCGCCAGTCCGGGGGCCAGGCGGTGGGCCAGCTTACGGGCACCGGACTCGATCGCCTGGACGATCCGCGAGGACAGGTCCCTCGACAGCCGCCGGGTCACCGAGACGTTCAGCGTGACCTGGGCGTCGTAGCGGTAGATCCAGGCCGGGCCGGAGTACGACAGCGGCTTGTTGACCTGGCTGATGTGGTCGACGTCGACGCCGTCGGAGTGGGTGCGCGAGGCCGCGGACCCGGCCGCCACCCGGCCGGTCAGCTTCCGGTCGCTGCCCGGGATCGGCAGGCTCAGGTACCAGCGCGTGCCCACCGAGACCCCGGTGCTGCTGGAGTCGGTGCTGGAGTGCGTGCTGTCGAAGTAGCCGCTCGGGTTGATCGTGATCGCGCCGTCGTTCACCCAGATCGACTCGGCGGGCTCGGAACTCGTGCGCCGGGCCGACATCTCGAAGGTGATGTGCTCGACGTCGCCGGAGTTCAGCTCCCGCACGAAGGTCTCGCTGTGCCCGCCCTCGGTGAAGATCAGGTCCTGGCGGTGGCGCACCTCCGGCTCGCCGAACCGGGTCAGCAGCCACTCCTGGAGCTCCAGCTGCTGGCTGCGGGTCCACCGGTCCACGCGCACCTGGGCCTGCCCGGCCTGCGGCGCCGGGCTCCTGCGGCCCCGCTCCACCTGGGCGAGCAGCCCGAAGAACTGCTCCACCAGGTCCTGCGTGCCGGTGAGCCCGAGGTGCCCGGCGAAGCCGACCGAGCCGACCGGCCTCGCGAAGGCCGCCGGGGCGAACCGGGGTACCTCCGGGACCGGCGGGGCCAGCCGCACCTGCGGCCGGTCCGTCTCGGACAGCCCGTGCAGGGCCCGCTCGAACAGCCCGGCGAGCTCCTCGGCCACCCAGACCGTCACGGTCAGGTCGGAGACCAGGTCCTTCGCGGCCGCCGCGCGCTTGCGCGAGTCCGCGAGCAGTTCCTCGCTCTCCACCGTCATCCGGACCTGGAGCTGGTACGGCACGCTCGGGCCGTTCAGCCCGACCTGGTCGGTCGTGCCCTGGTTGACGCTGTTCTGAAGGGCGGTGCCGCGCGAGGTGCCCAGCGGGAAACCGGCTGCGGCGTAGGGCACCCAGTCCCCCAACGGGGCCGGGCTGACCCACAGACCCAGGGCCAGGCCGAACGAGCCGCTGTTGCCGTGACCGGCGAACTGGCCGGTCCAGGCGCCGCGGTTCTGGCGCACCGGGACCTGCACCGCCGGGCCCATCCGGCGGGCGGCGAGCACCTCGGCGTTCAGGTGGCTGACCAGCCGCCGGCCCTTGGCCATCAGCAGCGGCGGCAGCGGGACGGTGGCGCCGAACAGGCGCGGCATCTCCAGCCGGACCGAGGTCTCCCCCAGCCGATGGTCGACGGCCGTGGCCAGGTCGGAACCGGCCACGGCCTTCAGCTCGGTCAGCAGCGCGCGGTTCAGCCAGCCCAGGCCGCCGATGCTGCCCAGGCCCGGCAGCACGGTGCCGAGCGCCTCGGTGAGCGGGGACTCCTCGGTGCCGAGGATCCACGGACCGGGCTCGGGCCGGTAGGTGGCGATCGCTTCGGGGAACGAGACCCGCAGCGTGTTCGTCACGTCGGCGCGGTGTTTCGTGGCCGTCGTGCCGGTCACCCGGATCTCGGTGCGCAGCCGGGCCGGCAGGTCGAAGTAGACCTGCTTGCCGGCCGTGACGATGCCACCACCCGCGCCGGAGTCCAGCGTGTGGCCCTGCGCCCGGGTGGACGTGGACGAGCCGCTGACCCCGACGCTCGGGAACAGCACGACGTTGCCCTGGGCGATGGACGTCCACACCGACAGGTCGACCGTGCCGCTCTTGGTGATGGACTGCGAGATCGCGTTCGCCCGCATCGCCACACCGTCCATCGGCCCGGCGATGCCCTCACCGGTCCGGCGCAGCGGCTGGCGCGACGGGCGCACCCGGTGCGCCCCGGCCCGGTCCACACCGGTCAGGGTCAGGGTCATGGTGTGACCGTCAGCGGCCACGTCCAGGCCGCCCTCCAGCATCATCCGCACCGCGCCGGTGGCGCCGAGGTCGGCGATCCGGGTGGCCAGGGCGTTCTGGAGCGCGGAGAGGGTGGCCGGGGCGGGAGCCCGGTCCACGTCGGTGGCCCGGGCGACGAACTCGGCCTCGTCGAACCCGTGCCCGGCGTAGCTCTCGGCGAAACCGTGCGGCCCGAAGGCGTACTGCTGCGCACCGGCGACCAGGTTCTCGCCGGCGACCGGCAGGTCCACCGGCTCGGCGAAACCGGCCGGCAGACGGGCGGGCAGGGCGGTGCGGTCGGCCTGGTCGTCGACCAGCCGGCGGACCAGGTCGAGGGTGGCCGCGTTCAGGCCGGCCGCCTCCTGCGTCGTGGCCAGCCGGGCCAGGTCGCGCACCAGCGTGATCATCGCCAGGGCGTTCACCAGGTCGGTCAGCGGCAGGAACCGCTCGGCCGCCTCGTCCACGGCGCTCACCCAGGCGGAATTATCGTGCCCGGGAACCATTCTCGGGTCGATCTGCTCCCCGACCAGGTCGCGGACCCGCTCGACGAGTCGCTCGTGCCGCAGGTCCACCTCTTCGTCCCGCAGGGCGGAGTCGAAGCGCTCGGCGATGACCGGCGCCGAGGCCAGGTCCTGGGCCAGGGTGCGCAGGTTGTGGCGGGCGGTGTCGTCCAGCCCCTCCGCGACCGGGTCGGCGTCCTCGTCCAGACGGGTCAGGGCCGCGTCCAGGCTCTCGACGGCCCGTGCCCGGAACGGCGTGATCTCCTCGCTGATCGAGTCGTCGCGGAGCAGGTGCGCCACCCGGTCGATCGCGGCCAGCATCGAGATCGCGTCCGGGTCGCTGAGCATGGTGTCCAGCAGCAGGCGCTGCACCACCCCGCCCGCCAGCGGCGTGCGCTCGGCGATGAGGTTCTCCGGCAGCATCGGCAGCCGGTCCTCCAGCCGCAGCAGCCCCTCCACCAGACCACGGGAACGGGACAGGTCGAGGACGTCGGCGGTCAGCTGCGGGTCACCGCCGCGCAGGGGCTGCTTTCCCCTGCTGACGTCCGAGACACCCGACCGGCCGGACACACTCACCTGGTCGGCGGGCAGCGCCTCGAAGTCTTCCAGGCGTGAGGATTCCGCGCTCAGCGAGGGCGGGAGCGGCGCCTCGACGTTCGGGGACAGCCGCGGCGAACCACCGGCCGAGGAACCCTCGGGACGCAGTGACGGCGGACGCAGCGATCCGGCCTCGGAGGCCGCCCGGCTGCGCCGGCCCGGGCTGACGCTGCCGAGCTCGGCGCGTTCCGGGATGTCCAGCGAAAGGGTCACCTGCGGGGCGTTGCTGGGACCGGCGCCCGGGGAACCGATCAGACCGGCCGAGCCGGGAGCGCCGGCCATGCCGCCGGCGCCACCGGGACCCGCACCGCCGCGCAGGCGCAGCCGGCCGCCGGTGTAGAGGTTCAGCACCTCCCAGGCCATGTCGCCGACGGTGTGCACGATGGCGGTCACCCGCGCCATCAGCTCGCCGACCAGGTCGACATCGATGTGCTGCACGGCCCCGGGATCGACGGCGCTGCGCGGGAACTCGAGGTTCACCAGGTTCGCGACCGCGTGCCGGTCGAAGCGCGGCGCGGTGACCGCGGGGCCGGCCGCGGTCGGCACCACCCCGGTCAGCAGGTCGGACAGCGACGGCAGGGGGGATTCCAGGCCGGGTCGGCCCAGGTCCGGGTTCGGCGCCGGCACGACCGTCTGCTCACGGATCTGGTCGTACAGCGCGAACAGGTTCTCCAGGTTCAGCCGGGCCGCCCCCGGGGCCTGGGTCTGGCTGTCCAGCCAGCCCAGCAGATCTTCGAGACCGCTCCATCCGGCCTGTGGGGCCCGCGCCTTCAGGGCCGGGAGCCAGGCCTGCCAGCGCGCCACCACTGACTCCAGAACCGACTGTGTGGCAAGTGTTTTCGCCAGCGCCTCACGCACCGCCGACGGCACCGACATCGACACCATGGCCATACCGGCGTAGTACGAACTGCTGGACGAGGCGAAGCTCGGCGAGTAGTGCGTCGGCACCCACGCCTGCGAGCGATCGCTCCACATCTGCCAGCCACCCGTGGGCGACGGACGCCACCAGATCCCGTTGTCGTACACGTCCGAATTGGTGTCCGCCGCAGGCGCCGGGCTCTGGTACGACCGGGCCGGGTACTGCGACGTGTCCACCGGATAGCTGCTCGCGTACGAGTCCTCGAAGTACGAAACCCGGTTCCCGCGCGAGAGATCCGGTTCCATACTCAAAGCACTCATCTGCGCGTCGAGCGAGGAGTAGGCCGACGACGAGCTGTAGGCCGGGTACAGCGGCGCCGTCGAGGAGGACGCCGCCGCCACCGGCATGGTCGCCTGGGAGGCATCGGTGTTGCGCTGCGCCGAGATCACGAATCCGGCGATCTCGTTCCAGTCGTTCTCGAAGCCCGCCAGGTCGACGTAGTCATCGCCGTAGCTGCGGATCTCACCGACCGCGGCACCGGCCGCCCAGCGCCCGCCGTTGGTGTCCATCGTGGTGAAGTACGAACGAACACCCATCGCCTGGTACTGGTTGATGTGCACCGCCGTGCTCAGCAGCGCGTTGTCCAGGTAGTCACCGATCGAGACGGTCGAGCTCGGCCCGCTCAGGCCGCGGGTCAGGATGTTCGCGTCGACACCCGGGTTCTGCTCGCGCATCATCCGGACGAACTCGGTCCGCACGGCCTGCCGGTTGTCGCGCAGGAAGTCCTGGGCCTCACTGGGCAGGTTCGCCAGCATCGCCTTCAGCGACGTGCGCAGGGCCACCGTCGTGCGGTTCTTCGTCAGCCCTTCCGCCGACACCGCCGAACC